>JBFHFG010000109.1:0-7906 GCA_041583815.1 Halovulum sp. | reverse complement strand
CGCTGGCGGCCGGACGCTTCGCGGATGTCACACGTACGGACTTCGCGAGTGTCGGGGTGGCGCGGATCTCGCTGGGGTCGGCGCTGGCGCGGGCCACCCACCGGGAGGTCGCAGAAGCTGCGCGCGAGATGTTCGAAGAAGGCAGGTTTTCCGGGCTCGGCGGTATCGCCGGAAGCGCGGTCGACGCCATGCTGGACCGCGGCGCCGGGTAACGCCCGGGCCCACTGGGGGCCCGGGTCGGTTCGGATCCGGGGATCAGAACTTGAACGAGACTTTCGCCGCAACGGTGCTGGCGTCTACGTCCACGCCGCTGTCGTCGAAGTCATCGAAGCCGTGGTACAGGTACTCGACACCGGCGATGATGTTATCGCTCACCATGTAGTCGACACCGGCACCGGCGACCCAGCCGAAGTCGCTGAGCGTGCTGCCGCCGACATCGGCTTCAGCATAGGCACCACCGGCCGTACCGTAGAGCAGGGCCTGGCCGATCTCGTAACCGGCTTTGGCTTTCAGGCGGCCGATCTGGTCGATCGTGTCGTCCGAACCATCCAGTTCGAGGTTGGCGAAGTTGTAGTCCAGTTCAGCGCCGACGACCCAGTTGCCGAGGTCGTAGTTGTAGCCGGCGTGCACACCGCCCAGGACACCGTCGAAGTCGGTGCCGTCAGCGTCGCCGAAGCCGTAGCCCAGCTGCGCACCGACATAGGGGCCGGTCCAGTCGACACCGATCGGTGCGACCGGCACGGGGGCCGGGGCAACGACGGGCGCATCGACCGGCGCCGGCGCCAGGTTACCCGCCAGAGCGGGGGTCGTGGCGGCGAAAACTGCAGAAAGTGCAATCAGATGACGTTTCATTCTCTCACTCCCTTGGTTGTAGGGTGACGCTCATGTAGTGGACTTATAAGCGGCCGCCACCCCCCATTACGGTAACATTCCGGACATAACCGGTCACAAGAATTGCATCGGCATTCCATCGCCTACGCTCGGCGCTTCCCCGCCGACGATCCGGGGCGGGGCGTCAAAAAAAATTTTCCGGTGCTCAGGATTGGGGTTGCACCCGGCGGGCGGAGCTTCTAAATCGCGCGGACCGCTGGGGAATAGTTTAACGGTAGAACAGCGGACTCTGACTCCGTCGGTCCTGGTTCGAATCCAGGTTCCCCAGCCACAACGTCAGCCCCCGAGAAAACCAGTCACCCGCGCGGCCCGCACCTGCGGGTGCAATGGTTCTGCGACCTCAGTGCTCGTACTGGTGATCGGTCAATTTACGCGCCTCGGGAAGTTTCGCGACAATGCTGCCTGCCGTCGCGATGACCAGGATTCCAAGGCCGCTTGCCAGATCCACCCCGGTTCCCCAGAGGACGAACCCCCAGAACGCCGCGAAGCCGAGGAAGGAATACTCGAATACCGCCACATGTGCGGGGCGGCCGATGCGGTATGCCTGGGCGATCAGCGTGACCGCGATGACCGCGCCTGCGGCCTGGAACAGGGTGAGCCACAAAAAGCGCGGTGTGATGGGCGACCAGGGGCGGGTCAGGAAGCTATCGCCGCCCAGGTACGGGGTGACGCACAACATCCCGAGACTGAAGACGCCGATGCACGCGAAGATCCCGACCGACAGCGCGACCGGGCTTTCCTCGACGCAGATCTCGCGTGTCAGCAGCATCCCCGCGCCGTACAGCGCACCGGCGGCAAGGGGGAGCATGGTGATGATCGAAAGCGCCTCCACGTCCGGGCGCAGTACCAACAATGCGCCGCCGAATCCGCCACAGACAGCGAGGACGTGGATCGCGCCTATGCGCGTTCCGAAGAAAACAGAGGAGAACAGCAGCACCCATATCGGTGCGCTGAACAGACCGGCCCCCGCCTGCGCGACCGGCATCGTTCCGAGGGCGGCGAAATACAACAGTAACCCCGCCGACACGATGGAGCTGCGCACGGCAAGCCGCCCGGCGTGGACCGGACGCAAAGACAGCCGGAACACCGCGCCGATGCACAATAGAAGCGGTAGCGCGAACAGGGTGCGGAACAGCTGGAACTGCCATAGCCCCGCCTCTTCGCTGACCGGTGCGACGAAGTTGTCGATCAGGCTGAGAATCGCAGAGGCGGCGATGGCAAGGGCCGCCGCATGCAGGTTGCGGTTCACGCTCATTCCCTGGCGTGCGTCAAGCGATGTCGGCGGTTCGCGCATCCATCGCCGACAGGACCTCGTCCAGCGACCTGATTGCCCCGTGCTGCAGATACTCCATCGCGGCCAACGACGCCTCGTGCGCGGCCAGGCTGGAGCCCGCGACGCAATCCTCGATCACCCGGCAGAAATAGTCGCCCTGGTGGGCGTCGGCGAAGGTGTAGTGCACGCAGACGTCGGTCAGCCCACCGGTCAGGATCAGCGTCTGCACGCCAAGGCCGCGCAAGAGGATTTCCAGGTCCGTTCCGTAGAATGCCGAGTAGCGGCGTTTCTGCACCCTGTAGTCATCCGGGCGGATACCCAGTTCGTCGGTTGCAAGGGCGGTCAGCGGGTTGCTGTCGAGGCAGTGAATATCCTCGTTTCCGTCCGTTTCCCGGCCCATGTCCACCAGGTCCGCGCGGTGAATCTCCTGTATGAAGACCACCGGGATGCCCGCCTTGCGGGCCTGGTCCACGGCAATGCGCGCGCGGGCCATGCGGTCGGCGTAATCGGGCATATGGGCGATGGCGCGCTTGTCGTCCGGGATCGGCGCGAAGGTCGATTTCTGGATGTCGATGACGATCAGCGCCGGCTTGCCTTCGATCAGGGCACGCCTGTTGGGTTTACCGTTGAGCATGGATGACTCCGTCAGGAAGATTTGCTGCTGTCGGCCCCAAGAAGCTGGGGCAGGTTCCCGAACCGCGCGACGAGCGAGAACACCAGCGCGGAGATTGCAAGGAACGTGATCGCACCCACCGCCATGGTGGGGGTGAACCCGTTGCGGAGGGAATTGAAGATCTGCACCGTAACCGTGGAATAGCCAGAGGCAGAAACGAAGAAGATGACGATGAACTCGTTGAAGCTGAGCACCAGCGCAAAGAAGAACCCCGATGCAGTGAAGGGCATCATCTGCGGCAGGATGATCGTTCGGAATGTCGTCGCCTCGCTTGCCCCCATGGTCGCGGCGGCGTCCAGGTGCGAGCGGTCCATGGACTGAAGTCCGATCGACAACGTCGTCAACGGAAGCGCTAGGAACAGCGCCGCATGGCTTGCGACCCCTGACCACAGGTTGCCCAGCGCGCCAAGGTTGCCCCAGAAGAATACCAGCCCCACGCCGAACACGATGGGCGGCAGCGCGAAGGGCATCGACGCCAGCCCCGCGATCAGTTTCGACGCGCGATCGTGGCGACGCCACAGCGCATAGGCGATCGGCCAAGCGGCAAGCACCGCGATCGACGCGCTTGCGAAAGCGACAACGAAGGATGTCCGAAGCGACCGGACCCAGACTTCCTCGGTCAGGAAGAATTCGGCGAAACGGGCGAAGGTCGGGTCTTCGGGCGGAAAGAACATGGTCCGCCCACCGTTCAGCGATGCAAGGCATACCACGACGATCGGGAACATGATCCAGATCGCGACAAGGGCCATCAAGGCGCGGGCGACGAAGCGTGCCAAGTCATTGCCCTCCGTTTCGAGCGACGAGAAAGCGCCTGCCGATGGCAAGGACCGCCGCCGCCGTCAGCAGCAGCACCACCGCCTGGGCCGATCCGAACGGCGCGTTCAGGGTCGAGCCCCGCACGGCTTCGTAGACCGAGATCGACAGCGTGTGCTTCGACGGCTCGGCAAAGACGGCAATCGTCACATAGGCGCCCAGCAGGAAGACGAAGAGCAGCAGGACCGCGCCCGCAAGCGGCGTGCGGACCATGGGCAGGACCACGGTGCGCACGACGGTGAACGGACCCGCGCCCATGGTGCGCGCGGCCTCTATCACCTCGCGCTCGATCCTGGAGACAGGCGGGTACAGCAGGATCACCGCATAGGGCCAGACCAGGTAGGTCAGCGTCAGGATCGTCGCGAACTCGCTTGGCTTGAAGCGGACGTTGCGCGGCGTGGCGAGGCCCCATTCGCGCAGCAGGTCCAGCCCGCCATTGCCCTTGAGCCAATCCGTGATGCCGGTTTCCTGAAACACCATCGGCAGGCCAGAGCGGTTGGACAGCAGGATGTCCCAGCCCATCACGATGAACACCTCGGAAAAGGTCAGGCTGCACAGGAAGAAGACCAGCCACACGGTCTGGGCCCGCCGGGACTGGCGCGTCATCAGCCAGACGAAGGGAAAGGCGGTGGCGACGGCCAGAACCGCAGCGACGACCGCGTACCAGACCGAGTACCAGAGGTATTTCAGGTATAGCAGCGACACGCTTTCGGGATAGCTGGCCCCGACGAAGAAGCGCTTGTAGTTTGCGAGTTCGAAGGACCAGACCCAGGCCGCGCCCTCGACCTTGTGGCCGAAGCTGATCGCGAAGACGAGCAGGAACGGAACCACCGCAAGAACCAGGACGACCGCCTGGTGCAACAGGGTGAAGGCCCGCGTGGTTGGCCGGGATGTCGAAGCGGCGGGGGTCGAGGCGGCGGGGGTCATGCTGCTTGGGTCACCGGTACCGGCAGCAGGTGGAGCGTATCGGCGGGGAACTCGGCGAACAGGCGGTCGCCGATGCGCACGGTTTCCTGGAAGCTGCCCGGCAGTTCCGCCGTCATTTTCCCGGCGGGCGTGTCCAGGTGCACTTCGCGGGCCACGCCCTCGTCACGGACGAAGGTCACGACACCGGGCAATCCGTTGGTGGCAGGCGCTGTGTCCGACAACCGCACCGCCTCTGGCCGGCAGAACAGCGTTGCGCGCTCGCCGACCCGGAACCCCGCATTGTCCTGCACCGTGAACTCGGTGTCGCCAAGCCGGATGCCGGATTCCGAGGCGACCCCCTGCACAAGGTTGGCGTTGCCGATGAACGAGGCGACGAAGGCGTTCGCCGGTCGATGATAGATCTCTTGCGGGGTGCCGACCTGTTCGACGCGGCCATGGCTCATGACGACGATCTTGTCGGCCATCGTCATCGCCTCGCGCTGGTCATGGGTGACGACGATGGTCGTGATCCCCAGCCGTTTCTGAAGCAGCCGCAGCTCCATTTGCATGTCGTTGCGCAGTTTCGCGTCGAGCGCGGACCTCGGCTCGTCCAAGAGAAACACCTCGGGCTCCTGCGCCAGCGCCCGGGCGATCGCCACGCGCTGCCGCTGGCCGCCCGAAAGCTCGCTTATGCGGTTCCGGCCCTTGTCGCCCAGTTGCACGAGCTCGAGAAGTTCCTGCGCGCGGGCGCGCCGGGTGGCGGCATCGACCCCGACGATCCGCAGGCTGTACGAGACGTTGCGTGCGACATTCAGGTGCGGGAAAAGCGCGAACGACTGGAAGACCATCCCGAACTTGCGCTGCTCGGCCGAGAGCGGGACGATATCTGTCCCGTTCAGCAGGATCTTCCCGCCGGTCGGTGTTTCCAGCCCCGCGATCATCCGCAGCAGCGTGGTCTTTCCGCACCCCGACGGGCCGAGGAGCGCGGTCAGCTTGCCAGCCTCGAAAACGAGGTTCGCCCCCTGGACCGCGACGAAATCCCCGAACGTCTTGCGGACATCGTCGAGTACGAGATCTGCCATCTTCCCGGCCCTCATGATTGCGCTCAGGCCTTCGCGACCATGCGATCCCACGCCTCGTTTATGAAGGTCTCGTCATCCAGGTAGACGTCGTAGGGCGCGTGGATCGCCGGGGTGCCGCCAACCGCGGCCATTTCGCTTTCGGACAGGCCGGTCGTGGCCGGATCCACCACCGGTGCGGTGCCGATCGTGCGCGACATGATTGCCTGTGTCTCGGGCAGGCAGGAGAACGCCATGAACTCGTAGGCCTCGTCCTGCTTGTCGGAGCCTTCGGCCAGCGTCCACGAGTTGTAGTCGATCACGTTCCCTTCCTTGGGGAAGACCGATCTGATCGGGTGGCCATCCGCCGCCATCAGACCCGCGATGTCGTGGAAGTACATGCCGCCGACGACATCGAAGTTCTTCAGCGCCTGTTCCATCTGGCTTTCACCGGTGTACCAGAGCGCGACGTTCTGGTGAATCTCGGCGGCCTTCTCGACCGCGGCGATGATGCCATCATGGCTTCGCAGGGCGTCGGTCCCGCCAAGGAAGGTCGCGGCTACAACGTCCAGGAAGTGGAAGTTGACGCTTTTCGGCAGGCCGAGGCTGGCTTCGAAACGGCTGCTGTCCCAGAAATCGGCCCAGCTGGCCGGCACTTCGGTAACCTCGTCGGTGTTGACCACCATCGAGTAGAAGAAGCTCAGGGCGCCGATGCCGAGCAGGGCATCCCCCTGGCGGGACAGGAAGGTCTCGCCGACATTGTCCACGCCGGACACCCGTTTCGGGTCGATGTCGGCAAGAATGCCGCCAAGACGCCCGGCCTTGATGATGTTGATCGGCGTATGCATCGACAGATCGGCGGGAACGTTCCCGGCCGAGATGGCCTGGCTCATCGTTTGCAGCCAGCTGGTGGAATCGGGTTGCGTCACGCTTTCCACGGCAATTCCCGTGGCTTCGGTGAACAGCGGATAGACATGCGTCTTGAGGCTGTCCTCGAAATAGCCGCCATAGGACCCGATCTTGATCGAGCGGCTTTGCGCGATCGCGGGGGCGGCCAGCATGCCTGCCCCGGCCAGCGCGCCAAGGCTGGCAGAGGTTTTCAGAAGGTCGCGGCGGTTGATGCGTGTGGTCATGACGGTCGCCCTGTCGGTTGTGGTCAGCGCGCCCGGTTGGTCCGGGCCGTTCGGTGATTTCGATCAGGGTAGTCGGATGGACCCGGGGCCCATAACGGGAAGAACTGGCGCTCAGCGTCGGTTTTGACTACGCTGAGCTTATGGGTCGCTCGCTTCGTCATCTCAATTCGCTTCGCGCCTTCGAAGCCGCCGCACGCCATTCCAGTTTCGCGAAGGCGGCGAACGAGCTGAACATCAGCCACAGCGTCGTCAGCCAGCACGTAAAGAACCTGGAGGAATGGTTCGGCGCCGATCTGTTCACCCGGTACGGCAACCGGGTCGAGCTTACGCAGATCGGCGTTGCGCTGATGCCCCAGGTCGCAAGCGGCCTGCAGACCCTGACCGACGCGTGCGACGGGATCCTGCGCATTTCCCAGTCGGGCACGATCGTGGTCAGTGCCGAGCCTGCGCTGGCGTCGCTCTGGCTTCGCAAGCAGGTGACAGAGTTCTGCGCGTTGTTCCCGCGCGTCGAGGTCGACCTTCGTCCGGCCTGGACCCCGGACCGGATTTCCGACGGCCAGGCCGACATGATCATCCATTTCGGCACACGGATGCCCGCAAGCGGGATCGACAGAAGCGACCTGTTCCCTATCGAGGGATATCCCGCTGCGACGCCGCAGGTGCGCGACAAGCTGGTGGACAGCCAAGGCGCGGTGGACTGGAGCGCCGCCGAGCTGGTTCACGACAACGGACGGGAAACCTGGCACAAGTGGTTCGCCGCGCACGAACCGGCGAATGACGCGTGGCGCAAGGGCCGGGTCTATTCCGACCTTTCCCTTGCAATCGCCGGTGCCGTTGACGGCGAGGGCGTGATCCTTGCCGACGATATCCTGTGCCAACAGGAGATGAAGTCGGCCCGGCTGGTCCGCCTGGACCCGCGCACCGTCCACTGCGTCTGGTATCAGATCGCGTTGCCGCGCAAGGCCGCCAGAAAAGCGGCGTCCGAGACGTTCCGGGACTGGCTTCTGGAAAGGACGACGGCCTTTCGGTGACGGCCCTGGCCGGTTGCGCGATCAGTCATTGGTTTCGGCCAGGCCGTCGGTCAGCAGTTCCGTTGCCAGTTCGGCGGCCCCTTCCAAGCCGCCCTTTTCCAGCGTGACGACGGACAGCACGGCGTGCT
>JBFHFG010000108.1:0-7914 GCA_041583815.1 Halovulum sp. | reverse complement strand
TGCTGTACGTCGCGCTGACCCGGGCCGAACGCTGGCTGATCGTGGCGGGGGCCGGGAAGAAGATGCCAGAGGACCCGGACAAGGCCTGGTACGCGGCAGTCGCGCAAGCGATGGATCGGCTTGGCTCCGACGAGGCCGAGGATGGAACGCGGGTGTTGGCAGACAACTGGGACCAGTCGGATGCCATGTCCGCCGATATGGATGGAACCGCGCCCCTACCGGCGCTTCCCCACTGGGCGTCGGAGGCTGCCGCACCGCCGCCAGAACCCGAGCCGGCCATCGCCCCGTCCCGCGACGGGGCCGATCAGGGGCTCTCCGCTGGGACCGACGCCGCCCTTGGCTCTGCTGCCGGCGTCCTGACCGCCGAAGAGGCGCGGGTGCGCGGGCTGCACCTGCACCTGTTGCTGGAACATCTTCCCGGCTGCCGCCCGGACAGCCGCGCCGCGCGTACCGAGGCTTTGCTGCCGGATCTTCCGCCCGAGGCGCGCGCCGCCCTTCTGGCCGAGGCCGACGCGCTGCTGTCCGATCCGGCGCTGGAATGGATCTTTGTCCCGGATGCCTTGGCCGAGGTTCCCGTCGCGGGCCGGGTCGAGGCCCTGGGTGGCCGCGTGATCCGCGGACAGATCGACCGGTTGATCGTGACCCAAGACCACATCTGGGCCGTGGATTTCAAATCCGACGCCGTGCCGCCCCCGGCTGATGCGCTGCTGCCGCCTGCCTATGAACGGCAACTTGCACTTTATGTGCTGGCGCTGCGGCAGATTTATCCAGGGCGGCCGGTTAGGGCCGGGGTGCTGTGGACGAGCGCGTGCAGGCTGACCGAAATGAACCACGATGCCGTGAATGCGGCATTGGCGTCGCATGGCGCTTATTGACCCTTGCCGTCCGCGACCATAGCTTCTGCCCCTGACGCGATGCAGCAAGAGATTGGAGGCCAGCAATGGCGACTGTGAAAGTGACCGACGGTACGTTCGAGGCCGAAGTTGTGAACTCTGACGTCCCCGTCGTGGTGGATTTCTGGGCCGAATGGTGTGGCCCGTGCAAGCAGATCGGCCCGGCACTGGAAGAACTGTCCGAGGAATATGCCGGCAAGGTCAAGATCGCCAAGGTCAACGTTGACGAGAACCCGGCCTCGCCCAGCCAGCTTGGCGTGCGCGGCATTCCGGCCCTGTTCCTGTTCAAGAACGGCCAGGTCGTGTCGAACAAGACCGGCGCAGCCCCGAAGGCCGCGCTGCAGGGCTGGATCGAAGAGGCGCTCTGACGCCTTCTTCCGGACCCGGCGTTTCGCCGACACCGATGTGATGAAAACGCCTGCCGGGACACCCCCGGCAGGCGTTTCTCGTTCCACCAGGGGGCAGTGATTATCGCGGAAAAATGTGCTTTCCGGGCTTGTTAAGTTAACCCCCTGTAAAGGTGGATGATTTTATTTGGAACCATTCGGCGCGTCATGCGTTGAGTGACGGGGATTGGGGAGTTTCCGGTGTGTTGTGCCGGAGTGTGTCTTCAGGAACCGACGTAGTGACGAGTGTCGCCGGTGCCGGGTAGAACCGGACATCGTCGCGTGGGGGCGCGGCGAACGGCGTTTCGAGTGTTGTGTGTGTAAATGTCGGTCGGTGCGGCAAGGCCAGACGCGTAACGTGTAAAAAAAACAGTCGCATGTACGGACCGCCGGTAACCTGTTCCGGCGGTCCGCTGCTATTCGATCAACCGTTTTCGCGAAGAACGCTGCCCGCCAGGTATAGTGATCCGCAGATCAGGACCCGCGCGTCGGGGTCCTGTGCGAGGATATCGGCAACTGCGCGTTCCACGTTGACCGATGTCCGCACATCGACGAACCCGGCCCCCCGCGCGAACTCGGCAGTTTCCTCGGCCTGAAGGGTGGCGGTTTCGCCCGGGATGGTCACGGCGTGCAGGCTTTCGGCGACCTGCGCCAGTGGCGTCAGGTAACCGGTGACGTCCTTGGTCTTCAGCATGCCGCAGACAAGGTGCAGCTTGCGCGGCGTCAGGCGCGTCACGGCCTCGGCCAGCGCGTGCCCGGCTGCGGGGTTGTGGCCGCCGTCCAGCCAGATCTCGGCCTCGCCGGCCATGTCGATCAGCGGCCCGTGTTTCAGGCGTTGAAGGCGGGCGGGCCAGACCGCCTGGGTCAGGGCGCTTTCGGGATCGCCCTCGCCCAGCAGGCGCAGGGTGGCCAGCGCCGTGCCCGCATTCGTCACCTGGTGCGCACCGATCAGCCGGGGCAGGGGCAGGTCCAGCAGGCCGTGCTCGTCCTGGAAGGCGACGCGACCGTGCTCTTCCCAGATCTGCCAGTCGCGGTTTCCCACCGATACGGGCGAACCGCGCCGTTCGGCGGCGGCCAGGATGACCTCTTCGGCCTCGGGGACCTGGGGGGCGATGACGGCGGGCACACCCTCTTTCAGGATGCCCGCCTTTTCACCGGCGATCTGCGCGACCGTGTTACCCAGAAAAGCCTGGTGGTCGGCCGAGACCGGGGTGATGACCGAAACCTTCGGCACGACCATGTTCGTCGCGTCCAGCCGCCCGCCAAGCCCCACTTCCAGCAGCGTGTAATCCGCCTCGGCGCGCGAGAACGCAAGGAAGGCGGCGGCGGTCGTGATCTCGAAATAGGTGATCGGGCGGCCTTCGTTGGCCAGTTCGCACTCGGCCAGGATCTCGGTCAGGTGCTGCTCGGCAATGACCTGGCCGGACACGGTGATCCGTTCGTGAAACCGGGCCAGGTGCGGCGAGGTATAGGTATGCACCGTCTTGCCCGCGCCCTCCAGCCCGGCGCGGATCATCGCCAGGGTCGATCCCTTGCCGTTGGTCCCGGCGATCAGGACCGCCGGGGGGATCTTCTGCTCGGGGCTGCCCAGGGCCCGCAGGATGCGCCCCATGCGCCCCAGCGACAGGTCGATGACCTTGGGGTGCAGCTGCATCATCCGCGACAGCAGCGTGTCGCTGGACTCCGGGCTCACGGTTTGGCGTCCCCTTCGGCCGCCGTGGCAGCCTGGGCCTCCGGTGTCGCCTCAGGGGCGGGCAGGGCGCTTTCGCCGTCGGGCGCGGGCAGGTCACCCAGCACCATTGGCGGAGCCTTCATCAGCATGTGAAGGACGCGTCCCAGCTCCATCCGCTGGTCCTTGCGGTCCACCACCATGTCGAGCATGCCGTGATCCAGCAGGTATTCCGCCCGCTGAAAGCCTTCGGGCAACGTCTCGCGGATGGTCTGCTCGATCACGCGGGGACCGGCAAAGCAGATCAGCGCGTTCGGCTCGGCGATCTGAACATCACCCAGCATCGCGTAGCTGGCCGTCACGCCGCCGGTGGTGGCGTGGGTCAGCACGACGACATAGGGCAGACCCGCCTCTTTCATCATCTGCACGGCGACGGTGGTGCGTGGCATCTGCATCAGCGACAGGATGCCCTCCTGCATCCGCGCGCCACCGGCGGCGGTGAACACCACCAGCGGGCACTTCAGCGCGACGGCGCGTTCGGCCGCGGCGATGATCGCGTTGCCGACGTACATCCCCATCGAGCCGGACATGAACTTGTAGTCCTGCACCGCGACGACGGTCTTCATGCGGCCGATCTCGCCCTCGGCGACAAGCATCGCGTCGGGGGCCTCGGATTCGCGCCGCGCGTCCTTCAGCCGGTCGGCATAGCGCTTCTTGTCGCGAAAGTGCAGTGGATCGGCGATCGGCTCGGGCACGGCCACGTCGATGTACAGCCCGCCGTCGAACAGCGACTCGAACCGCCGCCGCGGCGAGATGTACATATGGCAATTGCAGTTCGGGCAGACGTTCAGCGCGTCCGCCAGTTCACGGTGGAACAGCATCTGTCCGCAATCGGGACATTTGGTCCACAGGTTCTCGGGCACCTCGCGGCGCGAGAACAGCGAGTTTATCTTGGGCCGGACGTAGTTCGATATCCAGTTCATTCCCGGCTGCCTCCGTTGTCGTTCCGGGCCGTGGGCTGGCGGTTACTTAAACACCTCGGCGGGGTGTTGCAATCCGGCACGACGCGGGGGGACCAAAGCCAGGAACGCGCCGTAAGCCAGCAGCAGGAAAGCAAGGTTGCCCATGATGAACGGGCGCACGGTTGCCACGTCGGCCGGATCGAACGGATGCAGGAACAGTCCAAGCTGTCCAAAGGGGCCGGGAACCGACACCAGCAGCAGCCCCAGGGTGTTGTTCGCGAAGTGCAGGCCGACCGCCGCGCCCAGGTTGCCGGTCCGGATCGTCAGGTGTGCCGCCATCAGCCCGATCATCAGCGGCGCCAGAAGGACCAGCCAGGCGTTCGCCCCGAAGGCCATGGCATTCGGAATGTGCGCAGACGCGAAGATCAGCGCAGGAATGCCCACGAAGACGACCGGGCTGGCGAAACGTGCCGCCAGGTGCGCCTGCAGGTACCCGCGAAACACCAGTTCTTCGGCGTGAACCTGGATGAAGGTGACAAGCAAAGCCGGTGCGACCCAAAGCGCCCACTGCCCGAACTCCAAGTTTCGCTGATACCCCTGAAACGGCAGTGCCACCAGCATTGCGATCAATCCCAGCACAAGGAAAAGCGCGGCCGAAGTGGCGAAGCCGTTGCCGTCCAGACGTCCGCTGGCGCCGGTGATCGCGCCCAGGTTGGAGCGGTGCAGAAGGCGCATCGCCAGCCAGATCCCGGCGGTGACGCCGATGAACGTCAGCAGGACTGCCAGCAACGAGCCGGGCGAAAGCAGCGCCCCGGCCTCGTCCAGCGCGGCGCCGAACTGCGCGCCGCCCAGTGTCGCCAGGGCGGCGAAACCGGCAAAGACCACGACCGTCGCGATCACCTGGCCGCCGGCCGCGAAGCCCAACCCGACGACCAGGCGCCAGATCTGCGCGCGCTCGCGCAGTGTCGCGACTTCGGAACGATAGCTGTCCAGAGGCGTTTGCATTCGTGGCTCCAATGTACAATCTGCGCGGGAAGCCATATCAAAGGCTGACCACACGTGCTAAACTAAACCGGTGTTAATAATTTCCATTGCGTGGACCGAGTGTGAGCCCGGGTAGAGGTGTTGACGTAGGCGATCAACTGGATGGTTTCTTGGAATCATGTGCCAAAGCCACATGGACCGAGCAGCTTTGGTACGCTGCGATAGAGTTTTTCGCCTCGCAGGGTTTCTCGAGCATCTGTTACCAGCATCTGCCGCCCCTTGGTGCGCCGGACGAGGACAAGATCCGCGTCGCGTCGTCAGGCTATGACGAGGCATGGAGCCGCAAGTACATCGGCGAAAAGATGTATCGCACCGATCCGTTCCCCGCCCAGGCCCTCAGCGGCGAGGAATCCTTCCGGTGGAGCGAAATCCGGAAACTGCGCGAGATGACCGACCCTGAGTTGCGAATCCTCGAACTGGTCGAGGGGCGCGGCGGCGACGGTCTTGCGGTGCCCGTGTTCGGTCCCGGCGGGCGCAACGGCTATTTCGGGCTGGGATTTTCGAATCCGGACTGCCTGATGGCCAAGACCGTGGTCTATCGCCACCAGATGGCCTGCCAGGCCGCGCACCTGCGCTATTGCCTGCTGATGCGCCTTCACCTGCCCGAGATGCCCGTACTGTCGATGCGCGAGCGCGAATTGCTGGGCTGGGTCGCCCGCGGCAAAAGCAACAACGTCATCGCCGAGATCATGAACATTTCGCCGCATACGGTCGATGCGTACCTGCGGCGGGTGTTCTACAAACTGGGCACGACCGACCGGATTTCGGCGGTGGTAAAGGCCATCGGCAGCGGCTTGATCCGAGGGTACTGATCCGGCTGATTTTTCCGTGCAATCAAGTGTGACATTTGGTTGACACGTGATCGCGGGACAAGGCCTGCGTGTATTTCGTCGTGCTGTCTGCTTCTGTAGACCCCCCAACACCCGTTCACCTGCCGCTTCCCCAATCGGCGGGATCGGGTTGCTTTTTGGCCAATGTTTCTTCCCGAAACGCCGTAAGGCAGGCCGATCTAGCAAGCAAGTTTGGGCGACGGCTTCGGCCGCTCTGCCCAACTGAGCTGGGCCCTGACCGTGGCAACGCGGTTAATGGGTATCAGGCGCGGGTCCCCGCCCCCCAACGGGGACCCGCAGCCGCCTCATCCGCCACCCCCGCTTGTGCTTTCCCCGCCGCTCACATAATCCTGACGCCCATCGCACATCGCCTTAGGGAGGCCGCCCGATGGACGCCAGCCGTTACGACAAATCCAGATTGCCCAGCCGCCATGTGACCGAGGGTCCGGCCCGCGCGCCGCACCGGTCATACTACTACGCGATGGGCCTGTCCGAGCAGGAGATTCACCAGCCGTTCGTCGGCGTGGCGACCTGTTGGAACGAGGCTGCGCCGTGCAACATCGCTCTCAGCCGCCAGGCGCAGGCCGTGAAGCTGGGCGTCAAGTCGGCCGCGGGCACTCCACGCGAGTTCACCACCATCACCGTGACCGACGGTATCGCGATGGGTCACGAGGGCATGCGCTCCTCGCTCGCCAGCCGCGAGGCGATCGCCGACACCGTGGAACTGACCATGCGCGGCCATGCCTATGATGCCATCGTCGGTCTTGCGGGCTGCGACAAATCGCTGCCCGGCATGATGATGGCGATGGTCCGCCTGAACGTGCCGTCGGTGTTCATCTACGGCGGTTCGATCCTTCCGGGCCGGCTTGATGGCAAGGACGTTACCGTCCAGGACGTATTCGAGGCCGTGGGCCAGCACCAGGCGGGCAACATGTCCACCTGCGAGCTGGAGAAGCTGGAAGCGGTCGCCTGTCCCTCGGCCGGGGCCTGCGGCGGCCAGTTCACCGCCAACACGATGGCCTGCGTCTCCGAGGCGATCGGCCTTGCGCTGCCCAATTCCTCGGGTGCGCCCGCGCCCTATGAAAGCCGCGACCAGTACGCCGAGGCGTCGGGCGCCGCGGTGATGGAATTGATCGCCAAGAATATCCGCGCCCGTGACATCGTCACCCGCAAGTCGCTGGAAAACGCCGCGCGCGTCGTCGCCTGCACCGGCGGCTCGGCCAACGCGGGTCTGCACCTGCCGGCCATCGCCCACGAGGCGGGCATCGACTTCTTCCTGCAGGACGTGACCGACATATTCCGCGAAACGCCCTATTTCGTCGACCTCAAGCCCGGCGGCGCCTATGTCGCCAAGGACCTGTACGAGGCTGGCGGCGTTCCTGTTGTGATGAAGGAGCTGCGCAAGGCCGGCCTGATCCACGAAGACTGCATGACCGTCACCGGCAACACCATCGGCGAGGAGATTGACAAGGTCGAGCGCGAGGCAGACGGCCGCGTGATCTACCCGGTCGAGACGCCGATCTCGAAATGGGGCGGTGTCGTGGGCCTGAAGGGAAACCTGGCCCCGGAAGGCGCGATCGTGAAGGTCGCCGGCATGACCGAGGAGCAGATGGTGTTCAGCGGTCCGGCCCGTGTCTTCGAATGCGAGGAAGACGCCTTCGCCGCAGTTCAGGCGCGCGAGTACAAGGAAGGCGAGGTCATCGTGATCCGGAACGAGGGCCCCTCGGGCGGCCCCGGCATGCGCGAGATGCTGGCCACGACCGCCGCGCTGTCTGGCCAGGGCATGGGCAAGAAGGTGGCGCTGATCACCGACGGCCGGTTCTCGGGCGCGACCCGTGGGTTCTGCGTCGGCCACGTCGGCCCCGAGGCCGCGCACTGCGGCCCGATCGCGCTGTTGAAGGATGGCGACGTGATCACGCTGGACGCGGTCAAGGGCACCATCAGCGTCGACCTGACCGATGCCGAGCTGGAGCAGCGCAAGGCCGATTGGAAAGGTCCGCGCAAGACGATCTATTCCAGCGGCGCGGTTTGGAAATTCGCAAAACTCGTCGGCCCGACCTACAAGGGCGCGGTCACCCATCCGGGCGGCGACGGCGAAGGCCACATCTACATGGATCTCTGACAGCCGTC
>JBFHFG010000107.1:0-7935 GCA_041583815.1 Halovulum sp. | reverse complement strand
GCGGTGGAGGAAACCTCCACCTCGCTTGTCTCCACCTACCTGCGGTTTGATCCGCTGGGCACTGATCACGCGACGATGATCGCTCAGGTTGAGGGGTTGCTTGGCGCGCGCGACTGGTTCGATGCGGCGCTCCCCGAGGGGCGAAAGCTGTGGCGGGTGCCGACTCTCTTCGGCACCGATCTGGCCCCACAGCTGGCCGAGGCCGCTGCTTTGGCCGGGCTGTCGGTCGAACAGGCGGTGCACCAGATCTGCGACACGCGGTTGCGGGTCCAGACCATCGGCTTCGCGCCGGGGCAGCCCTATCTGGGGGAATTGCCAGAAGCTTTCGATATTCCTCGCCAGACGGAGTTGACGCCGCGGGTGCCGGAGGGCGCTCTGGGGCTCGCGATCCGCCAGATCGTGTTGTTCTCGGTGACGACCCCGACTGGCTGGCGCCACATCGGCCAGACCCGGTTTCGCCTGTTCCGCCCCGACGCAGAGGCGCCATTCGTGCTGCGCCCCGGAGACGAAGTCCAGTTTGAGGCGGTCACCGCTGAGCGCTATGCCGCTCTGGCCCAAGCCGGAGCCGATGGCGGAGCCATCGCAGAGGCGCTGACATGAGCCGACAGCTGACCATCCTGCAGGCGGGGCCTGGCCATACGGTTCAGGATCTGGGGCGGCCTGGCTACCTTGCTTCTGGTCTGTCACGCGGCGGTGCCGCCGACAAGCAGGCGCTCTATGAGGGGGCGGCGCTGCTCGGGCAGGATCCGGCGCTGGCGGCAATTGAGATGGCAGGGCTGGGCGGCAGCTTCGTCACCTCCGAGGCCCTCCGCATTGCATTGACCGGCGCCCCGATGGTGGCCAGGCGGAGCGATGGCAGCCTGCTGCGCTGGAACGCCAGCCATCTTCTGCCGGCCGGCGAAACCCTCATCATTGGTGCGGTTCAGGCCGGAAGCTACGGCTATTTGCATGTGGCAGGCGGTATTGAGACGCAAGCACGGCTCGGGTCTCGCAGCGCGCATCTCGCCGCCGGGCTTGGCGCGGTCCTGCAAACGGGCGACGTGCTGCCAGTGGGTACCGATGGCGGCGGCAATGTCGACATGACGCTCGAGCCGGAACCGCGTCTGGACGGCGGTACTTTGCACTTCGTACCCAGCCTGCAGACTGCGCTGTTCGGCGCGGCGGAACTGGCCCGCTTTCAACAGGTCGGCTTCACCCGCGACAGTCGCGCCAACCGCATGGGGGTGCGGCTGTTGCCGGAGGGCGAGGGCTTTGCGCTCGATGGTGGGCTGAGCGTGCTGTCAGAAGTGATCGCCCCCGGGGATATCCAGATTACCGGTGATGGTACGCCGTTCGTGTTGATGAGCGAGTGCCAGACCACCGGCGGCTATCCCCGGATCGGTTCGGTCCTGCCGTCGGATCTGGCGCGGGTGGCGCAGGCTCAGACCGGGGCCCGGTTTTCCTTTACCCAGGTCTCTCTCGCGGATGCGGTCGCGATTGAGCGCCGCGCCAAGGAGGAACGGCTGCGGTTGCGCGCGCGTCTGACCCCGCTGTTGCGCGATCCATCGAGCCTGCGCGATCTGTTGTCCTACCAATTGGTCAGTGGCGTCACCGCCGGTGACGAACTCGACGTCGACATCGACTGAACAAGGAGCCTCAGAATGACACGCACCGTCGACCTGAACGCGGATATGGGAGAGAGCTTCGGCCCCTGGGTCATGGGGCGCGATGCCGAAGTGCTGGAGGTGGTGACCTCGGCCAATGTGGCCTGCGGAATGCACGCCGGAGACTGGGACGTGATGGCCCGGACGATGGCCGCGGCGGCGGAACGGGGGGTCGGCATTGGCGCGCATCCGGGGTTTCCGGACCTGCAGGGCTTTGGCCGGCGCAAGATGCATCTGCCCGACGAGAGTCTGGCCCATCTGGTGCAGTATCAGGTCGGAGCCGCGCAGGCGATGGCGCGTGCGGCGGGCACCGAGGTGCGGCACCTGAAACTGCACGGGGCGATGGCCAATATGGCGGCGGCGGATCGGGCGATGGCCTTGGCCTGCTACAAGGCAGCGCTGGCGGTGGCGCCGGAACTCATCATCATGGTGATGGCAGGGACGCAGCAGCACCGCGCGGCAGAGGAGCTGGACTGCGCTGTGGCCTGCGAGGTTTTCGCGGACCGGGCCTACAACCCGGATGCATCCCTGCTGGACCGCGCGCTGCCGGGCGCGGTGATCCACGATGCGGAGGCGGCCGGTCGCCGGGTGACCGAGATGGTCAAGGCTGGCGCAATCCTGGCGGAGGATGGCAGTCGCATTCCGACCCGGATCGACACGATCTGCCTGCACGGTGACACGCCGGAGGCGCTGGAGATCGCGCGCAGCGTCCGCGCCGAGCTGCAGCGGGCCGGAATCTCCCTGCAGCGCTTCGAGGGCGCGCGGCTTTGAGCGGTTCTGAGCGGTTCTGACTGGACCACTTAGATGCGCGGGAGAGGCTCCCGCCCGTCCGCCATGGCCTTTCGGCCCCGCCCTGCGGCGCCGGTCGCTTCGGGCTTTGCCCGAAGCGAAATGCCCTCGGCCTCTCTGGCCGGTCTCACGAGATGGGATCTGAACGCTGCGCGCGCAGCCAGGTCGTGATCGTGGACTTGCCTGTCTCACAGGCCGCCGCAAGATCTGTTCCCTTGGCCAGCGCGCAGGCGATGGCGGTGGCGAGACTGCACCCGGTGCCACGCACCGAAAGGGTCAGGCGCGGGGCGCTGAACGAGAACGGCTGAGCCTGGCCGCGTATAAACAGGTGATCCGTGCTGTTGCACCCGACGCCGTGGCCGCCCTTGATCAACACGGCTTGCGGACCAAGCGCCAGCAATAGCGCCGCTTGGGCATCGATCTCGCGCTGAGTTCTGGCGTGTGGCCGTCCGGTCAGGCTCGCGCATTCCGGCAGATTTGGGGTCAGCAGGGTGACTCTCTTCCGCAACAGTGGGCGCAGCCCCTCGACCGGGCTAAGGCGGCCGCCGGAGCTGGCGCGCAACACTGGGTCCAGAACCACGGGCAGATCGTCGGGCAGGGCAGCGGTGAGGGCCGTGACCTGTTCCGCCGTTGCCACCAGGCCGATCTTGATTGCAGCCGGGCGCGGCTCGGTGAGGGCGGCTTGCAGCTGCGCTTGCAGGAGGCTGACGGACACGGGATCCACGACACGGACCTCGGTATTGGTCTGCACGGTGATGGCCGTCACCACCGGCTTCACCGTGCAGCCGAGGCTCTGGGCCATCGCGGCATCGCGTGTCAGACCGGCCCCGCCACTTGGGTCGGTACCGCCAACGGCAACCACATGTGTCATGGCGCCGTGGCCGCATGCAGGGACAGATCGCCATAACCACGCGCCTGAAGTACGCGGGCGGCCCGCCAGGCGCGTAAACCGCTGGCGCAGGCCAGGGTCAGAGGCGTGTCGCGCGGCAGGTCCGCCGTGGCGATTTCCTCGGGCAGAAGGCGTATTGCATCTGGCACGACCGTGTCAGGCGCTTCGCTTTCCGGTCGCAGATCAATGACGCGACGCTCCCGGGGCAGGGGAGCGAGCGCCACAAAACGCAAAGTATCAGCAGGCTCCTCAGCCCCGTCGAAGCGAAAGCCGGAGGTCTGCAACCGCCCCATGTCAAACGACAGAACCTGCCCGGCGACCGGTGGCGTGGTGGCCAGCAGCGCCTGCAGCACATATTGCGCCTGGGCGGCACCGATCATGCCGACCACGGGCCCCATGACCCCGGCGCTGGCGCAGGTCGCGGCGTGTTCCGGCAGGTCGGGAAAGACCGCGCGCAACGACGGCGCGCCGCCGCAAAACCCTCCGACATAGCCAGCGATGCCGAGCGCCGAGGCGGAGATCAGCAGCTTACCTGCCGCAAGGCAGGCATCCGACAGGATGTAGGAAACGGCAAAGCTGTCCGCCGCATCGACGATGATATCCGCCGCCGCGACCGCCTCTGCGGCGTTCGAGGCACCAAGCGCCTGGGTGAGCGGCAGCAGCCTCAGCGTCGGGGCGAGCCGCTTCAGCGCCTCGACCGCCGCCTCCACCTTGGTGGCGCCGATGTCCCGCAGGCTGTAGAGCGGCTGGCGATGGAGGTTTGTGCGTTCGACCCGGTCGGGGTCCATCACCGTAATCGTGCCGACCCCAGCGGTGGCCAGATACATCAGCACCGGACAGCCCAGTCCCCCGGCGCCGACCACCAGAACATGGGCCTGCGCCAACCGGCGCTGGCCAGCCTCGCCGACCTCCGGCAAGGTGATCTGGCGGGCAAAGGCGCTCAGGTCCTGCATGCCGCCACCCAGGCGCGGGTCTGCGCCTCCGGGTCCTCGGCCGATTGAATGTCCGTGACCACGGCGGCACTGTCGGCCCCGGCAGCAAAAACCCCCGGCAGGCGGTCAATCGTCAGACCGCCGATGGCAACCAGAGGCACATCGCCTGCCAGGCTTTTCCAGCGGCTCACGCGGTCAAGTCCCTGCGGATCCCACTTCATCTTTTTCAGAAGCGTCGGATAGACCGGCCCCAGCGCCACATAGGCCGGGTCGAGTGCCAGGGCGCGGTCCAGCTCCGCCTCGTCATGGGTCGACAGGCCGTAGCGCACCCCGGCGCGGCGCAGCGCGTCGAAATCGGCCGCCTCCATATCTTCCTGCCCCAGATGTACAAAATCGCAATTCAGGTCGAGCGCCGCCTGCCAGTAATCATTTACCACCAGCTGCGCGCCATAGACCGCGCAGAAATCCCGGGCGCGGGCGATCTGGCGGCGCACTTCCTGTTCGGGCTGGTCCTTGATCCGCAGTTGCACAAGCCGCGCCCCTTGCGGCACCAGCAATTCGACCCGGCCCACATGGCCGACAATCAGATAAAACCGTTCCATCATATCAACTCCGCCAGGCCCAGGACGGGCGTTGAGGGCACGGCCATGTCGCGCCGCTCCATCGGGTCGGCGCGGTGGCCGAGGTATCCGGCCTCGACCGCCTGCGCCATCGCGCGCGCCATGGTCACGGGATCGCCGGCCTTGGCCACGGCCGTGTTCAGCAGCACCGCGTCCATGCCCAGTTCCATCGCCGCCGCCGCATCCGAGGGCCGCCCGATCCCGGCATCAACCACCAGCGGCAGGTCGGGGAAATGCGCCCGCATCGCGCGCAGCCCCTCAGGGTTCGCCAGCCCCCGACCGGAACCGATAGGCGCGCCCCAGGGCATCAGCACCTGGCAGCCAGCGGCCTGCAAGCGCTCGCCCACCCCCAGGTCCTCGGTCGTGTAGGGAAAGACCTTGAACCCGTCGGCGCTGAGGATGCGTGCCGCCTCCACCGTGCCAAAGACATCCGGCTGCAGCGTGTCGGCATGGCCGATCACCTCCAGCTTGATCCAGTTGGTGCCAAAGACCTCGCGCGCCATATGGGCGGTGGTCACCGCCTCGCGCACCGAATGGCAGCCGGCCGTGTTGGGCAGAACGCGCACGCCGGTTTCGCGCAGCAGGTCCCAGAACCCTGCGCCAGAGCCATTGGCGCCTTCGCGCCGCATCGAGACGGTGACCAGCTCCGTGCCGCTGGCGCTGATCGCCTGTCGCAGGATCGCGGGCGAGGGGTATTGCGCGGTGCCGAGAAACAGCCGCGAGTTCAGGGTTTCGCCATAGATTTCCATCGCTTCAGCCTCCCTGCATCGGCGCGAGAACCTCGACCCGGTCGCCAGGTGCCAGCGGTTGAGCGGCGCGCGCGTCGCGGGCCACGAATTGCCCGTTGAGGGCGGTGGCGATGGCCGGACTTGTGTAGCCCAGTTCCATCAGGGCCGTGGCCAGCGAGGGGCCGGTGACCTCACGCGGTTCGGAATTCACGAGGATTTTCATCATGCACCTCCAGTATCTGGTCTGCGGCGGCCTCGGCCATGGCCGGGGCCAGCAGGAACCCATGTCGGTAAAGCCCGTTGAGAAAAAGCGTGCTGTTACGCCGTTCCAGTCGGGGCAGGTTGTTTGCAAAGGCAGGCCGCAGGCCCGCGCCGGTTTCGACCACTTCGGCCTCGGCAAAGGCAGGCGACAGGGCATAAGCCGCGCCCAACAGTTCCATCAGCGCGCGCAGGGTGGGCGGCCCCGCGTGGTCGCTTTCCACCGTCGTCGCGCCCAGCGTGTAAAAGCCGTCCCCGCGTGGCACCAGATAGATCGGAGTGCGCGGATGCAGCAGGCGCAGGGTGCGGCTGATCTCCACCTCGGGGCAGCGCAAGATGGCCATCTCGCCGCGCACCGCGCGCAGCTCGGGCAGGGCGGCGGCGATGCCGGTACAATCCAGATCGACGTGGCACGGCGCGGGCGTGCCCAGATGGATCTCGCTGCCGAGCGCCCGTACCGCAGCGGCAAGGTCACCCAGCGCCTGCCGAGGGTGCAGATGGGCCTCGTCCGGGAAGAACAGCCCCTGATCGAAGCGCCCCTCGAGCGCAGGCTCCAAGGCGGCGATCTCTGCGCCGCTGACCGCGCGGTGGGCGCGGGTGCGGCGAGAGAAGCGCGCGACTTCGGCCCGGTCGCGGCGGGGTGCCACCACCAGCGTGCCGCGCCGATGCACCGGGGTAATCCTGGCCCACCAGTCAAAGGCGCGGCTTCCGAGGCTGACAACCTCCTCTTCGGCGCTTTCGCGCTCGCACCAGGGGGCCAGCATGCCGCCCGCATAGCGCGACGCGCTGGCAGCCCCAAGCGTGTCCGCGCGCTCGAACACCCGCACGGCCACACCGCGGCGCGCCAGGGCGTAGGCGCAGGCGAGGCCTGCCAGACCTGCGCCCGCGATGGAGATCACGCCTTTTCCTCCGCCGTTTCGGTCTCCGCCGTGCCGGTCTGCGCATCCGCCACAGGCACGTATAGTTCGCCGCCTTCGCGGAACTTGGCGGACATCGCTTCGAACCCTTCCTTCTGGGCTTCGGCGCGGATGTCGTGGCTGATCCGCATGGAGCAGAACTTCGGCCCGCACATGGAGCAGAAATGCGCCACCTTATGGGCCTGTTTCGGCAGCGTCTCGTCATGGAAGTTCTGCGCGGTTTCCGGGTCCAGCGAGAGGTTGAACTGATCCTCCCAGCGGAATTCGAACCGCGCACGGGACAGCGCATCATCGCGCCGTTGCGCCCCCGGCAGCCCCTTGGCCAGATCGGCGGCATGGGCGGCGATCTTGTAGGTGATCACGCCGGTTTTCACATCGTCGCGGTCGGGCAGGCCAAGGTGCTCCTTCGGCGTCACGTAGCACAGCATCGCGCAGCCGAACCAGCCGATCATCGCCGCCCCGATGCCGGAGGTGATGTGGTCATAGCCCGGCGCGATATCGGTGGTGAGGGGCCCAAGCGTATAGAACGGCGCCTCGTGGCAGCACTCCAGCTGCTTGTCCATATTCTCCTTGATCTTGTGCATGGCGACGTGGCCGGGGCCTTCGATCATCACCTGACAGTCCTTGGCCCAGGCGATCTTGGTCAGCTCGCCCAGGGTCTCCAGCTCGGCAAACTGCGCCTCGTCATTGGCGTCCGCGATGGAGCCGGGGCGCAAGCCATCGCCGAGGGAAAACGACACGTCGTAGCGGCGACAGATGTCGCAGAACTCTTCGAAATGCTCGTAGTGGAAGCTCTCCTTGTGGTGATGCAGGCACGACTTCGCCATGATCGACCCACCGCGTGACACGATCCCGGTGACCCGGTTCACCGTCATAGGCACCATGTGCAGGCGTACGCCGGCATGGATGGTGAAGTAGTCGACGCCCTGTTCCGCCTGTTCGATCAGCGTGTCGCGGAACACCTCCCAGGTCAGATCCTCGGCGATGCCATTGACCTTCTCCAATGCCTGATAGATCGGCACCGTGCCGATCGGAACGGGGGAGTTGCGCACGATCCATTCGCGGGTGTTGTGAATGTTGCGCCCCGTCGACAGGTCCATCACCGTGTCAGCGCCCCAGCGGATCGACCAGACCAGCTTGTCCACTTCCTCCTCCATCG
>JBFHFG010000106.1:0-7983 GCA_041583815.1 Halovulum sp. | reverse complement strand
GAAAAGGTGATGATGCGCGAGATCGACCATCGCGCCCGCAACTTGCTGGCGGTGGTCCGAGCACTGGTTCGGATCACCGACGCAAAGGATGTGCCCCATTACCGCGACAAACTGCTCAGCTGCCTCGAGGCGCTGTCCAAGACCCACGCGCTGCTTGCCGCCGAACGCTGGAGCGGCGTGTCGCTGGACAGCCTGCTCGAGGCGGAGCTGGCCCCTTACAACACCGAGGGCGGCCCCAAGGCCACCCTCCGCGGGCCGCGCGTCCTGCTGGAAGCGGAGCTTGCGCAAACTCTGGCGATGATCTTTCACGAACTGGCCACCAACGCCGCAAAGCACGGCGCACTGGCGGACCTGGACGGCACCATTGACATCGGTTGGGACCACCGCACCGACGACGACCTGCTGACGATCCGCTGGGCCGAAACCTCGGCCCGGAAAGGCGCGACGATCCTGCCATCGGAATCCTCGGGGTTCGGCTCGGACTTGCTGAGCCAGGTCGTCGAGCAGCAATTGGGCGGCGAGATCGACAGGGACCTGTCCACCGGGAACCTCATCTGCACGATCCGCATCTCGCTGCATCCGTCGCGCCGGACGCGCAAACCGCCGGTCGCGCAGGACACTGCCAGGAAGCCCCCGGAGGACACCGCCCCCGGCCCTCGTATCCTGGTGGTCGAGGACGACCCGATCGTCGCTATGGACCTGACCGACACGCTGGGCACGATGGGCTACCAGGTGGTGGCGACGGCACATGATGTGAAATCGGCGCTGTCGGCGCTGCAGTCCGGCACGCCGGACCTTGCGGTAATCGACATCAACCTCGGCCACGAAACCTCGGAACCGGTGGCCGAGGTGCTGATCGCGCGCGGCATCCCTTTCCTTCTGAGCACGGGCTACGATTCTGAAGGTGCGCCGGAAAGCGTGTTCTCGGGCCTGCCGCGGATCATCAAACCGTTCTCGGAGCCAGAGCTCAAAGCCAAGCTGGACGGGCTGGACGCAGGCGGCGCGAACGCGGTGGGCGCGTAACCGCGGCCCCCCGCCTTCCGCAGCGTCCGGCAGGAATTCCCGCCACGGACGGTTGCCCATGTCCCCGGACCAACCGATACGTTACGCTTGCGCGCAGCATGCCGGCGCGATGACATGATCGGTGCGCGCACGGGAAAACCATCTCACACGACACGGAATGGGAGGGACGACCTTGGTCAAGAGCTGGATCTTCAAGGACAAGAGCGACGAGGGCGGCTGGGTCGAGCACCCGGAAAGCGATCTGCCGGACGAAGCCGTGCTGGTCGACGTCACCTACTCGGCGATCAACTACAAGGACGCGCTGTCGATCACGCGGAAGGCACCGATCTCGCGCAAGTTCCCCATGGTCCCCGGCATCGACATCGTCGGTCGCGTCAGCAGCGACACGTCCGGAACCTTCCAGCCCGGTGACCGGGTGGTGGCCACGGGCTTCGGACTGGGCGAAACCCACTGGGGCGGCTACACCACGCAGGCGCGGCTGCGGCCCGAATGGCTGATCAAACTGTCCGACGACATGTCCGACCGCGACGCAGCCGCCGTCGGCACCGCCGGTCTGACCGCCGCGCTGTGCATCGACGCGCTCGAGGCCCACGGCACGAAGCTGAGCGAGGGCGAGATCCTGGTCTCGGGTGCGACCGGCGGCGTCGGCAGCTTCGCCGTACGCCTGCTGGATGCAGCCGGCTACCAAGCCATCGCGATGACCGGCCGGATGAGCGAGGAAGGCTATCTGCGGGGCATGGGCGCGCGCGATGTCGTCGACCGCGCCGAGTTCGAAAAGGACCCCCGCCCACTGGAGAAAGAGCGCTGGACCGCCGGGATCGACGTTGCGGGCGGAAAGGTCCTCGCGAACATGCTGGCAAGCACACGCTACGGCGGCGCAGTGGCTGCTTGCGGCCTGGCCGCGACCATGGACCTGCCCACGTCGGTCGCCCCGTTCATCCTGCGCAATGTCAGCCTTCTGGGTGTGGATTCCGTCATGGCCACGCAGGAAAAACGCGCCGCAGCCTGGGATCGCATCACCGCCGCAATCGCTACGCGGCCGCTTGACGACATGGTCTTCGAACACCCGTTCGAAGAGGTCGAAGCCCTGGCCAAGGGGCTGCTGGCCTCGAACAGCAAGGGCCGCATTCTGCTGCATTGGTAAGAAAACGCCGCGCCCCTCGCACGGCAACGCCGGGGGGAGCGGCTGTCAGATCGTGAACGCGGGGCGCCCGAAGGGGCGCCCCAAGTGTATCAGGTCAGGCGAACCACCAACGCTCGACAGCGCGGAACCCGTCCAGCGTCCAGTTCGCCGCCACTTCGTCGGGGTGTTGCACTGCGCTCGTGTGCGCCATGACATAGTTCGCGAACATCGGGACCACCACGCCGCCATCGGTGCGGACAAGGTTCTGCATCTCGGAATACATTTCCGCGCGCTTCTGCTCGTCCAACTCGGACCGCGCCTCGACCAGCAGGTTGTTGAAGCGCTCGTTCTCCCAGAACGTGTCGTTCCAGGCCGCGCCCGAGGCATAGGCTGTGGTAAACATCCAGTCCTCGGTCGGGCGCCCGCCCCAGTAGACGGCGACGAAGGGCTTTTTCATCCAGACGTCGGACCAGTAACCGTCGTTCGGCTCGCGCAGCGGCGCGATGTTGATCCCCGCCGCACGCGCGCTTTCCGCGTACAGCGTCGCCGCGTCGACAGCGCCGCCAAAGGCCGCGTCCGCCGCCGAAAGCTGGACGTCCAGGCTGTCGAGCCCCGCCTCCTTCAGGTAGAACTTCGCCTTGTCTGGATCATAGGCCGTCTGCTCCAACTCTGCGGCGTAGTACCGGTTCGCGGGGCTGATCGGATGGTCGTTGCCGACCGTGCCATAGCCGAACAGGATCTTCTCGACCATTTCCTGGCGGTTGATCGCGTATTTCAGCGCAAGACGCACGTTGTTGTCGTTGAACGGCGCGGTGCGCGTATCCATTGCAAAGGTGTAATGCTGCGTCCCGGCAATCGAAAGAAGCTGCACGTTCGGCGCCCGCTGCAGCAGCGCGGCAGTCTTCAGGTCCACCTGGTCGATCGCGTCGACCGACCCCGACATCAGCGCCGCCTGCCGGGCCGCCGGGTCGACGATGGTCAGCAGCGAGACCTCGTCGAAATGGGCGCGCCCCTCTTTCCAGTAGTCCGGGTGCCGGGTCAGCGCGGCGCTGACGCCCGGCTCGTAGGACTGGACCTTGTAGGGGCCGCATCCCTCGGGGCTGGTGGGGTCGATCTTTCCGTCCGTCGACGGCATGATCGGCAGGTGATAGTCGCTGACCACATAGGGGAAATCGGCGTTGCCCGCATCCAGCGTGATCGCAACCCGGTCGCCATCGATCTTCATGTCGACGATCGGGTCGACAAAGGGCTTGGCGGCCGACGTCGACTGCTCGCCCTGGTGATAGGCCAGCGAGGCGACGACATCCTCGGGCGTGACCGTTCCGCCGCCATGATAGGTGATCCCGCTGCGAATCTTGAAGGTCCAGACCTTCGCGTCGGGCGACGCCTCCCAACTTTCGGCGACTTCGCCGATCAGCGATCCGTCCGGCGCGACCTCGGTCAGGAAACCGTGGCGCGCGGTGCCGAAGACCTGAACGAACTGGTGCGACCAGGACCCCGGATCATAGCTGTCCGAGGTGTTGCCGGCAGCGATCGCCAGTCGGAAGGTGCCGCCTTTCTTCGGTTGCGCCATCGCGCGTCCGCCAAGACCGGTCAATGCTGCCCCGCCGACGGCAGCCGCACCGAGCATCAGGCTGCGGCGGGTCGGTCCGGCGTGAATCGGGGACGTACGGGGTGAAGGCATGGTCGATCTCCCTGCTGTGCTGCCGACAGGGTCCCGGCACGGGACAGGCCGACTGAATATTGCCGGGAAGGTTGCAGATGTCGCGTGGTGGGGTCAAGGTTTCTTGCTGATTGACTGATCAATCAGCTAAGCGTCACATATGCCAGCCGGAACGGACAGGACGATGCAGAAGACCGGAATAGAACATATCCGCCGCGAAAACCTGGTCGTCGCCGCCATTGGCGAGATCGGCGAGCGTGGCTCACTGGATGTCACCGTCAGCCAGATCGCCCGCCGCGCCGGTGTCTCCAGCGCGCTGGCCCACCATTATTTCGGAACCAAGGACCGGATCTTCCTTGCGGTCATGCGCCACATCCTGCGCCTTTACGGGACCGAGGTGCGCAACCGCCTTGCCGACGCCCGCGCCCCCCGTGCCCGGATCGAGGCAATCGTGCGCGCTAGTTTCGACGACAGCAATTTTCGCCCCGAGGTCATCTCGGCTTGGCTCAACTTCTATGTGAAGGCGCGCACCTCGCCCGAGATCGGGCGCCTGCTGTCGGTCTATCAGCGGCGGTTGAGGTCCAATCTGCTGCACCCATTGCGCATGCTTGGCGTTGCGGACCCCGAAGCGGCGGCAGAAGGTATCGGCGCAATGATCGACGGCATCTACATTCGCGCCAGCACCGGAGTGCGAAGCCCCCCTGCCCCCGCCGCGCTGGTCCTGGCCTATATCGACCTTCTGCTGGAGCAGACCGAATGACCCGACCGAACATCCTTGTCCTGATGGTCGACCAACTGACCGGCACCCTGTTCCAGGATGGCCCCGCCGACTGGTTGCACGCGCCGAACCTGCGTCGCCTGGCCGAACGATCGGTCCGGTTTTCGCAGGCCTATACCGCCTCGCCGCTGTGCGCACCGGCGCGGGCGTCGTTCATGACCGGCTGCCTGCCCTCACGCACGAAGGTCTACGACAACGCGGCCGAGTTCGCCTCGGACATGCCGACCTATGCCCATCACCTGCGGCGCGCGGGGTACCAGACCAGCCTTTCGGGCAAAATGCACTTCGTCGGCCCGGACCAGTTGCACGGGTTCGAGGAACGGCTGACGACCGACATCTACCCGGCGGATTTCGGCTGGACCCCGGACTACCGCACCCCGGACGAACGGATCGACTGGTGGTATCACAACCTGGGCAGCGTGACCGGCGCGGGCGTGGCCGAGATCACCAACCCGATGGAATACGCCGACGAGGTCGCCTATCACGCCGAACGCAAGCTCTATGACCTTGCGCGTGGCCACGAGGACCGCCCGTGGTGCCTGACGGTCAGCTTCACCCACCCGCACGATCCCTATGTCGCGCGGAAACGCTTCTGGGACCTCTACGAGGATTGCGATCACCTACAACCCCGCGTCCCGGCCATGTCCTACGAGGATCACGACCCGCATTCGCGGCGTATCTTCGACGCCAACGACTGGCGCAGTTTCGACATCGGCGCGCGCGACATCGAACGTGCGCGGCGCGGCTATTTCGCGAACATCTCCTATCTCGATGAAAAGGTCGGCAGCATCCTCGACACGCTGGAACGCACCCGGCAGGAGGCGATCATCGTGTTCGTATCCGATCACGGCGACATGCTGGGGGAGCGCGGCCTTTG
The DNA here is from genome assembly GCA_041583815.1 of Halovulum sp. GTDB lineage: Bacteria > Pseudomonadota > Alphaproteobacteria > Rhodobacterales > Rhodobacteraceae > Halovulum. The sequence goes on along the minus strand of JBFHFG010000106.1, from coordinate 2,519 downwards.
GTTCAAGATGAGCTTCTACGACGGGTCCGCTCGCGTCCCGCTGATGGTATCGGCCCCCGGCCTTGAACCCGGACGCGTCGATACGCCGGTTTCCACCATCGACGTGGTGCCGACGCTATGCGACCTCGCCGGTGTTTCCCTGGACGAGGTGCAGCCCTGGACCGATGGCGAGACCCTGCTGCCGCTGGCCCGCGGTGATGCACGGACTTCCCCCGTCGCGATGGAATACGCGGCCGAGGCCACCTGCGCCCCGATGGTCGGCCTTCGGCAGGACCATTGGAAATACGTGCTATGCGCCGCCGACCCCGAGCAGCTTTTCAACCTTCGGGCCGATCCCGACGAACTGGTCAACCTGGCCACCGACCCGTCGCATTCCGAAACGCTTGCCCGTTTCCGGGCCATGGCCGGGGAAAAATGGGATCTGGACCGTTTCGATGCGCGGGTGCGCGACAGCCAGGCGCGGCGCAAGCTGGTCTATGATGCGCTGCGCAGCGGTGCCTACACGCCGTGGGAACATCAACCGGTCCTACAAGCATCGGAACGGTTCATGCGCAACCACATGGACCTGAACCAGGTCGAGGAGTCGCAGCGCTTCCCGCGCGGGGAATAAGTCCGCGATTTCACCCTTTAGTGCCCAGTGCCCCTGAGTTAGCCTGCCGCCGGAAATCTATTGGGGTAGGAAATGGACATTCTGGCACGAGCGACGGCAATTGTTGGCGGCACGATGGTACTGCTTCGGCGGATGGGCGCGCCGGACACGCAAGCGATCGGCACCGCGCCGCAGATACCCGAGGCGAAGAAACAGGGGATCATGACCCTGAAAATGCCCACTGCGAAAGGCTGGGCGCCGGGTCACACGCCGACGGCCGCACCGGGCCTGAAGGTGAACGCCTTCGCATCCGACCTGCAGCATCCGCGCTGGATCGAGGTGCTGCCGAACGGCGACGTGCTGGTCGCCGAGGCACTGCAGCAGGCGCGCCCGCCGCGCACCCTGCTGGAACGCGCCGCCCAGGCCACCATGCGACGCGCGCGCGCCTTGGGCGTCAGCGCGAACCGGATCACGCTTTGGCGCGACGCGGACGGTGACGGCGTGGCCGAGACTCGCGAGGTCTTTCTCGAAGAACAGAACCAGCCCTTCGGCATGGCCCTTGTCGACGGCACATTCTATGTCGGCAACACCGACGGCATCGTGGCCTTCCCCTACGAGGACGGCGCGACCCGGCTGACCGGCGAGGGCCGCAAGCTGGTCGATTTCAAGCCGGGCGGGCATTGGACCCGCAGCCTGATCGTCTCGCCCGACCGAACGAAGATCTACGCCGGCGTCGGCTCGCTGACCAATATCGCGGACGAAGGGATGGAGGCCGAGGAAGGCCGCGCCGCGATCTGGGAACTGGATCTTGCCTCGGGGCAGGCCCGCGTGTTCGCCTCGGGGCTGCGCAACCCGGTCGGCACCGCGTGGGAACCGGTGACAGGCGCGCTGTGGACCGTGGTGAACGAGCGTGACGGGCTAGGCGACGAAACGCCGCCGGATTACCTGACCTCGGTCAAGGATGGCGGGTTCTACGGTTGGCCGTATTGCTACTGGGGCAAGACCGTGGACGACCGGGTGCCGCAGGATCCGGCAATGGTGGACCGCGCGATCACCCCCGACTACGCCCTTGGCGGCCATACCGCATCGCTGGGCCTGTGCTGGATGCCCGAGGGCACCTTGCCCGGCTTTCCCGACGGGATGGTCATCGGGCAGCACGGGTCGTGGAACCGCTCGACGCTGAGCGGCTACAAGCTGATCTTCGTGCCGTTCGAGAACGGCAAGCCGTCCGGCCCGCCCCGCGACATCCTGTGGGGCTTCCTGTCCGAGGACGAGACCGTGTCCTACGGCCGTCCGGTGGGCGTCACGATCGGCCCCGACAAGGCGTCGTTGCTGATGGCGGATGATGTCGGCGACATCATCTGGCGGGTGACCGGGGCTTGAAGCCCCGGCCCCGCACCCGGAGCCTGCCCTGGACCGTCACGGCTCCATAGCCCCCAACACGGCAAAGGCCTCGTACGGGGCAAGGTGCAGCGAGCCGCGAAGCAGTGTGCGCGGGGCGACGTTGTGGACCAACGGCGCCCCCGCGACCGCGATCCGGTCGGGGACCTCGAACGCGACCTCGTTGCCGGTGAAGTTCGCCACCACCGACAGGCGCCGCCCCTCGCTTTCGCGGGCATAGGCCAGGATCGCCGGGTCATCCTCGGCGCAGGGCACGAAACGGCCGTGGGACACGATGTCCATCGTCCGGCGAAGGTGGATCAGTCGCGAGTAATGCGCAAAGACACCATCCGGGTCTGCCCGGTCGGCGGCGACGTTCAGCGTGTCGACATTCGGGTTCACCTCGATCCAAGGGGTGCCGGTTGTGAACCCGGCATGGGGCGCGTCGGACCATTGCATCGGCGTACGCGCGTTGTCCCGCCCATTGCGATTGGCGCCCTTGATGAAGTCCCGCTCGCTCATCCCGTGCCCGACCAGGTCACGATACAGG
>JBFHFG010000105.1:0-7987 GCA_041583815.1 Halovulum sp. | reverse complement strand
CTGGGCAGCAACGCTGCCGGTTCGGGCTGGGATTTCGACCTGTACCTGCACCACGGCGCCGGGGCCTACATCTGCGGCGAGGAAACCGCGCTGCTGGAAAGCCTCGAAGGCCGCAAGGGCATGCCGCGCCTGAAGCCGCCGTTCCCGGCGGGTGTCGGCCTCTATGGCTGCCCGACCACCGTGAACAACGTCGAATCGATTGCCGTCGTGCCGACCATCCTGCGCCGCGGCGCGGACTGGTTCTCGTCCTTCGGGCGGCCGAACAACGCGGGCACCAAGGTGTTCGCGATCTCGGGCCACGTGAACCGCCCCTGCGTCGTCGAAGAGGCGATGTCGATTTCCTTCGAGGAACTGATCGAGCGTCACTGTGGCGGCATCCGCGGCGGCTGGGACAACCTCAAGGCCGTGATCCCCGGCGGATCGTCCGTGCCGTGCCTGCCCGCCTCGGCGATGAAAGAGGCGATCATGGACTTCGACTGGCTGCGCGAGCAGCGTTCGGGCCTGGGCACCGCCGCGATCATCGTGATGGATCAGTCGACCGACATCATCAAGGCGATCTGGCGGCTGTCGAAGTTCTACAAGCACGAAAGCTGCGGCCAGTGCACGCCGTGCCGTGAAGGCACCGGCTGGATGATGCGCGTCATGGAACGCCTGGTGAAGGGCGAGGCCGAGGTCGAAGAGATCGAGATGCTGCTGGACGTGACCAAGCAGGTCGAGGGCCACACGATCTGCGCGCTCGGCGATGCCGCCGCCTGGCCGATCCAGGGCCTGATCCGGCATTTCCGCGACGAGATCGAGGACCGCATCAAGGCGCAGAAGACCGGACGCCTCAGCGCCGTGGCGGCCGAGTAGGCCGGGGCAGGGGACCAGCGATGAGCACAGCCAACCGCATGCCGCAGCAGCCGGACACCGGCCGCCGGATCGGTGCGGCCAGCGTGGCCGCCCACGTGGCGGTGCTGTGCATGGGACTTGCCGGTGCTGGTATCGGCAGCGGCGCCACGGCGGCGGCGCAATCCCTGCCGTCCGGCTATCCCGCGGCCGTGTTCGACTGGGCCGTCAGTGCCGACCTGGCATCGCGCGTGGCCAACGGGTGCGGGGGCATCAGCCTCGACTCGGAACTGGCCGACGCCCGGCTGGGCGTGGCGCTTGCACAGGCGTTTCCCACCGGTCCTGCCTTCCTGAAATGGGCCAATCGCCCCGGCCGCGCCGCCGAGGAGGCACGGGTCCGTACGCTGGTATCGGACCGGGTCGCCGCCGTCGGTGCCGCCGCAGGCTATGACGTCACCGACCGCGACCAGCTTTGTGCGCTGGGACGCGCGCAGATTGCCGCCGGGACCCCGGCGGGCCAGCTGCTTTCAACCGGGGGCCGCCGATGACACCGGTATGCCCTTACGCCGCATCGAATAAGCCGTTTCCGGGCCTTGCGGTTCGGGCGCTCTTTCGCGATGTTGCGGCGCAAGACGCGCCGGCGGATTCCGCCCCCGCAGGCCGCGCACACGATCCGAGGACCACATGAGCGATTTGCGCACCATCATCATCGACGGCCATGAGGTCGAGGTCGATCCCCGGCTGACCCTGCTGCAAGCCTGCGAGCAGGCGGGGGTCGAGATCCCGCGCTTCTGCTATCACGAGCGCCTTTCGATCGCCGGCAACTGCCGCATGTGCCTGGTCGAGGTCGTGGGCGGCCCGCCAAAGCCCGCTGCAAGCTGCGCGATGCAGGTCAAGGATCTGCGCCCCGGCAAGGACGGCGCCCCGCCCGAGGTGCGCACCACCTCGCCGATGGTCAAGAAGGCCCGCGAGGGGGTGATGGAGTTCCTGCTCATCAACCACCCGCTGGACTGCCCGATCTGCGACCAGGGCGGCGAGTGCGATCTGCAAGACCAGGCAATGGCTTACGGCGTAGACTTCTCGCGTTACCGCGAACCCAAGCGCGCCGCGGTCGACATGGATCTCGGCCCGCTGGTCGCGACCAAGATGACCCGCTGCATCAGCTGCACCCGCTGCGTGCGCTTCATCACCGAGGTCGCGGGCATCCCCGAACTGGGCCAGACCGGCCGCGGTGAGGACAGCGAGATCACCTCGTACCTGGGCGCGATGCTGACCTCGGAAATGCAGGGCAACGTCATCGACCTGTGCCCGGTCGGCGCGCTGACCTCGAAACCCTACGCCTTCACCGCCCGCCCGTGGGAGCTGAAGAAGACCGAAAGCATCGACGTGATGGACGCGCTCGGCTCGTCGATCCGCGTCGACGTCAAGGGCCGCGAAGTGATGCGCATCCTGCCGCGCAACCACGACGGCACCAATGAGGAATGGCTGGCCGACCGCTCGCGCTTTGTCTGGGATGGGCTGCGCCGCCAGCGGCTGGACCGCCCCTACGTGCGCAAGGACGGCAAGCTGACCCCCGCCACCTGGGGCGAGGCATTTGCCGCGATCAGCGACGCGGTCGAGGGCAAGACGGTCGCCGCCGTTGCCGGTGACCTGGCCCCGGTCGAGGCGATGTACGCGCTCAAGGCGCTGATCGGCGGCGCCGGCGGCAAGGTCGAATGCCGCACCGACGGCGCGAAACTGCCCGAGGGCAACCGCGCCGCCTATGCCGGCACCGCCCGGATCGAGGATATCGACGACGCGCAGCGCATCCTGCTGATCGGCGCGAACCCCCGCAACGAGGCCCCGGTGCTGAATGCACGCATTCGCAAAGCCTGGCTGAAGGGCGCGGAGGTTGGCATGGTCGGCGAGGCCGTGGACCTGACCTACGACTACGACCACATCGGCACCGACCGCGCGGCGCTGCAAAAGGTCGTCGACATGGGCGGCAATGACGAGATCCGGGAAACTCCCAGCATCGTCATCGTCGGCCAGGGCGCGCTGAAGGGCGAGGACGGCGCCGTCGTGCTGGCCGCCGCACAGAAGATCTGCGCCGACACGAACAGTGGCCTGCTGGTCCTGCACACCGCCGCCAGCCGCGTTGGCGGCATGGATATCGGCTTCACCACCGAGGGTGGGATGGACGCGGCGCTGGACGGCGCCGACGTGATCTACAACCTGGGCGTTGACGAGGTCGACATGCCCGCGGGTGCCTTTGTCATCTACCAGGGCAGCCACGGTGATCGCGGCGCACACCGCGCCGACGTGATCCTGCCCGGCGCCGCCTGGACCGAAGAGCCGGGGATCTTCGTGAACACCGAAGGCCGCCCGCAGATGGCCTTCCGCGCCGGGTTCGCACCGGGTGCCGCAAAGGAAAACTGGGCGATCATCCGGGCGCTGTCCGCCGAGCTGGGCGCGACGCTGCCCTTCAACTCGCTGGACGAGCTGCGCGCGCAGATGTACGAGGCGCATCCGGTCCTGGCCGAGATCGACGAGGTTGCCGAGAAATCCGGCGACCAACTGGCGCTGGGTGACCTGGGGCAGGGCGACTTCCCCGCCGCCCTGGGCGAGCACTATCAGACCAACCCGATCGCCCGCGCCTCGACGGTGATGGCGGAGCTTTCTCGACTGGCTGCCGAACGCTCGCAGCCGCTGGCGGCGGAGTAAGACATGGCGGAATTCCTCGCGACCCCTTTCGGCACCTTTGTCCTGATCCTGGGCCAGTGCCTGCTGGTCACGGTCAGCATCCTGGTGGCGCTGGCCTTCCTGATGTACGCGGACCGCAAGGTCTGGGCGGCGGTTCAGATGCGCCGCGGTCCCAACGTCGTCGGCCCCTGGGGTCTGCTGCAGTCCTTTGCCGACTTCCTGAAATACATCGTCAAGGAAGTCGTCGTGCCAGCCGGCGCCGACAAGCCGGTGTTTTTCCTGGCCCCGATGATCGCCTTCGTGCTGGCCGTGATTTCCTGGGCGGTGGTTCCGTTCAACGACGGCTGGGTTGTCGCGAACCTGAACATCGGCATTCTCTACATCTTCGCCGTCTCGTCGCTGGAAGTGTACGGCGTGATCATGGGCGGCTGGGCGTCGAACTCGAAATACCCGTTCCTGGGCTCGCTGCGCTCTGCCGCGCAGATGATCTCGTACGAGGTGTCGATCGGCTTCATCATCGTGGGCGTGCTGATCTCGACCGCGTCGTTGAACCTGACCGACATCGTGACCGCGCAGCGCGGCGACTGGGGCTTGCTGTCCTGGTACTGGTTGCCGCACCTTCCGATGGTGGCGCTGTTCTTCGTCAGCGCGCTGGCCGAGACCAACCGCCCGCCGTTCGACCTGCCCGAGGCCGAGGCTGAACTGGTCGCCGGTTACCAGGTGGAATATTCCTCGACGCCGTTCCTGCTGTTCATGATCGGCGTACTGATGGCCGTCGTGCTGATGTGCGCGCTCATCACCATCCTGTTCTTCGGGGGCTGGCTTTCGCCGATCCCGGGTGTCTCGGAATGGTGGATCCTGGGCGACGGGCTGCACTGGATGGTCATCAAGATGGCGTTCTTCTTCTTCCTGTTTGCCATGGTGAAGGCCATCGTGCCGCGCTACCGCTACGACCAGCTGATGCGCCTGGGGTGGAAAGTGTTCCTGCCAATGTCGCTTGGCTGGGTGGTGATCGTCGCGGGCCTTGCCATGATTGACGGCGAAGAGGGCAACCTCGGCGGCCTCTGGGCCCGCTGGACCCCGATTGAGGCGGTGGCCGAGTGATCCATCGGGGCACGGCATATCTGCTGGCCATGCTGGCTGCGGCACCTGTCGCAGCCCCGGTCGCGGCGGCCCAGGACCTTGAGGTCCTGAAGGCCTGCGCCGTGTCGACCGTGGGGGCAGCCGACTGCGACGCGGATGCGCTGTCCGAGTCGCTCGGGCTGCTGGGCGCGGGCGACGTGCAGATGTTCCGGCCCTACGGAATGGAAAGCTTCGCGATCCTGACCGCCTTGCGCTACGGCGCTTCGGCGCTGTACTTCGCCTCGGAAGGCGAGGGCTGCACCGCCGAGGAAGAGCGCGCGGCGGCGGTTGAGATCTGGTCGCTCTGGGTCGAGCTTCCCGACGACGTGCCGCAGGCCGTCGCGGATCGTTTCGCCGTCTATGACGGCGTGATGAACAACATCATTCAAATGGAGGTCGGGTGCTGAGATGACCGCGATCGACTGGACACGCGCCACGCGCTACTTCCTGCTGGCCGACTTCTTCGGCGGCTTCAAGCTGGGGATGAAGTACTTCTTCGCGCCCAAGGCGACGCTGAACTATCCGCACGAGAAAGGGCCGTTGAGCCCCCGCTTCCGGGGCGAACACGCGCTGCGCCGCTATCCCAATGGCGAAGAGCGCTGCATCGCCTGTAAACTGTGCGAGGCGATCTGCCCCGCGCAGGCCATCACCATCGACGCCGAACCGCGCGAGGACGGCAGCCGCCGCACCACGCGCTACGACATCGACATGACCAAGTGCATCTATTGCGGTTTCTGCCAGGAAGCCTGCCCGGTGGATGCCATCGTCGAAGGTCCGAACTTCGAATTTTCGACGGAAACCCGCGAAGAACTCTTCTACGACAAGGAAAAGCTGCTGGCCAACGGCGAGCGGTGGGAGGCGGAGATCGCCCGGAACCTTGAGATGGACGCGCCTTACCGGTAACGAGCAGGCCACAAGACCAACGCCGGAGACTCGCCCCGGCGCCTACAGAACGAGGGACAGATCCATGGGCTTTGCCGCCTTCGCCTTCTACCTTTTCGCGATCACCGCCGTCGTCTCGGGCGGGCTCGTGGTGCTGTCGCGCAACCCTGTGCATTCGGTACTGTGGCTGATCCTGGCCTTCATCTCGTCAGCGGGGCTGTTCATCCTGCTGGGGGCCGAGTTCGTCGCGCTGCTGCTGGTCATCGTTTACGTGGGCGCGGTCGCGGTGCTGTTCCTGTTCGTGGTGATGATGCTGGACGTCGATTTCGCCGAGCTTCGCGGGGAACTGTCGCGCTATGCGCCGATCGGGTTCCTGCTGGGGCTGGTGATCCTGCTGCAGCTGGGCTTCGCCTTCGGCGCTTGGGAGATCACCGACCAGGCTGCCGCACAGCGTGCTGCCGTCACCCCGGCCCCCGAGCAGATCCAGAACACTGTCGCGCTGGGGCAGCTGCTGTACACCAAGTACATCTTCCTGTTCCAGACTGCGGGCCTGGTGCTGTTCGTCGCCATGGTCGGTGCCATCGTGCTGACCCTGCGCCATCGCCAGAACGTCAAGCGGCAGGACATCCTGGCGCAGATCTATCGCGACCCGGCGGCCTCGGTCGAACTGAAGGACGTTAAACCGGGGCAGGGCATCTGATGAAGCGGGGCGTCGTCATGGCCGTGATCACCGCGATCGCGACGGGCGTGCTGGTGGCCGACGAGGCTGCCGGCCAGGCGACGCCTGCGCCGCAGGCCGTGCGCCTGCCGGTCAAGACCTACCCCGAGATCAAGACCTTCCGCGGCTCCAACCGCGCGGTCGCGGCTGACGGCGGCGCCGTCTACACGCTTTACTCCGCCCACAAGGAAGGCGGCCGGCCCTGGGCCGGCGCCGTCTTCGTCAAGCGGATGGGCGGGCAGGTGACCTACCTCAGCCGTGCCTATGATTGCGCTGCCGGCACCTGGCGCTGGCTGGGCGAGGCCGCGCGCCCCGACCGGATCAGCCTGTCGGTGACATCGCTTGACCAGACCCGCCGCCGGGCGCTGACCCCCGGCAGCATCGAATACCAACTTGCCTATTACGCCTGCGCGCTCTGAGGAGAAAAGATGACCCGAACCAGCAGAGCCACCCCCCGCGACAGAACGGAGACCCGCGCATGATCGGCCTGTCCCACTATCTGACCGTTGCCGCGATCCTGTTCGTCACCGGCATTTTCGGCATCTTCCTGAACCGGAAGAACGTGATCGTCATCCTGATGTCGCTGGAGCTGATGCTGCTGGCCGTGAACATCAACTTCGTGGCGTTCTCGTCCTTCCTGAACGACCTGGGCGGGCAGGTGTTCGCCCTGTTCGTGCTGACCGTCGCCGCGGCCGAGGCCGCCATCGGGCTGGCGATCCTGGTCTGCTTCTTCCGCAACCGCGGCACCATCGCGGTTGAAGACATCAACGTGATGAAGGGCTAGGGGCATGGCGACGATCATCCTTTTCGCGCCGCTGATCGGCGCGCTGATCTGCGGCTTCGGGCACCGCTTCATCGGCGAGAAGGCGGCCACGATGACCGCGACCTCGCTGCTGTTCCTGTCGGCGCTGTTGTCCTGGGTCACATTCCTGGGCCACGACGGTTCCGAGTCGCAGACGATTGAGCTGTTCCGCTGGGTCGAAAGCGGTACGTTGTCGGCCTTCTGGGCGATACGTCTGGACACGCTGACGGCGGTCATGCTGGTCGTGATCACCACCGTCTCGGCGCTCGTGCACCTGTATTCGATGGGCTACATGGCCCATGACGAGAACTGGAAAGAGGGCGAAAGCTATCGCCCCCGGTTCTTCGCCTACCTGTCGTTCTTCACCTTCACGATGCTGATGCTGGTGACCGCCGACAACCTGCTGCAGATGTTCTTCGGCTGGGAAGGTGTGGGCGTGGCCTCGTACCTGCTGATCGGCTTCTACTATCGCAAACCTTCGGCCAACAACGCGGCGATGAAGGCGTTCATCGTCAACCGTGTCGGGGACTTCGGCTTCCTGCTGGGGATCTTCACGCTCTACTTCATGGTCGACTCGATCCAGTTCGACACGATCTTCGCCGCCGCACCCGATCTGGCGGGCTCGTCGATCAGCTTCCTGTGGATGGACGTGAACGCGGCCGAGCTTGCCGCGATCCTGCTGTTCATCGGTGCGATGGGCAAATCGGCGCAGCTGTTCCTGCACACCTGGTTGCCGGACGCGATGGAAGGCCCGACCCCGGTGTCGGCGCTGATCCACGCCGCAACCATGGTGACTGCGGGCGTGTTCCTGGTCTGCCGCATGTCGCCGGTGTTCGAATATGCGCCGGGCGCGCTGACCGTGGTGACGGTCGTGGGCGCGTCCACTGCGTTCTTTGCCGCGACAGTGGGTCTGGTGCAGAACGACATCAAGCGCGTGATCGCCTATTCGACCT
>JBFHFG010000104.1:0-8060 GCA_041583815.1 Halovulum sp. | reverse complement strand
GTGACGATCCCGGTATCGCTGGTGGGCACGCTGGCCGCAATCTGGCTGGCGGGGTTCTCGGTCAACACGATCACCTTGCTGGCGCTTGTGCTGGCCACCGGCATGGTCGTTGATGACGCGATCGTCGTGGTCGAGAACATTGTTCGGCGCCGCCAGCTTGGCGCCGGTCCGCGCGCCGCCGCCGTCGCCGGGACGAACGAGGTATTCTTCGCCGTGATCTCGACCACGGCAACGCTTGCCGCCGTTTTCGTGCCGATCTCGTTCCTGCCCGGTCAGGCCGGTGGCATCTTCTCGGAGTTCGGCTTCGTGCTGGCGTTCTGCGTCACCATCTCGTCCGCGGTCGCGCTGACGCTGGTGCCGATGATGGCCTCGGTGCTGGATCCCGGCCGGCCCGGCGCGAACGGCTCCGGGGCGGTGGAACGCCCGTCGCTGCCCGCGCGCGCCTATCTGCGCACCGTTGCTGGCACCCTGCGCCTTCCAATGCTGACCATCGGTGCCGCACTGGCCTTCGGCGTGCTGTCCGCGGGCAGCTACCAGTCGCTGAGTTCAGAACTGACCCCCAGCGAGGACCGGGGCTTTTTCTTCATCGTCGGTCGTGCACCGGCCGGGGTCAGCCCGACCTTCACCAACACGCAGGCCACCAAGATGGAGGAAGTGCTCGCCCCCTATCGCGAAAGCGGCGAGGTGGCTGCCGTGCAATCGCTGGTCGGGCTTGGAGGCTCGGGGCAAGCGGTAGTGATCGTGCGCCTGGCGGACTGGGACGAACGCACTCGCAGCCAGCAGGAGATCCTGGCCGAGGTGAACCAGCGCCTGTCGCGCATCGGCGGCCTGACGGTCTTTGCGCGCTCGGGCAACAGCCTGGGCATCCGCGGCGCGGGGCGCGGCCTGCAATTCGCCGTCACCGGCAAGGACTTCGATTACCTCGTCGAGCAAGGCGACGCGCTGGTCGCGGCGATGCGGCAGATGCCCGAGGTCTTCTCCAACCCGCAGCTCAGCTATGACACGAACGAACCGCAGATCGGCGTGTCGATCGACAGCGAACTGGCGACCGAGCTTGGCTTGTCGCCCGCAGATCTCAGCGCGACGATCAGCGCCATGACATCGGGTTCGGTCCCGGTCTCGGTCTTCGTCGAGGGTGAAGAGATCGACGTACGGGTGGAACCCGCAGGCCCACCGATCGACGACCCAACCGACCTGGAGCAAGTGTTTGCCCGCACCGATGCCGGCACCTATGTGCCGCTCTCCTCGGTGGTGTCATTCGAGCAGTCCGCCGCCGCGTCGCGCCTGTCGCGCGAAGGCGGCGACAGGGCGGTCGCCGCGCAGGCGAACCTTGCGGCCGGCGTAGACCTGGGCACTGCCGCCGACCGGCTGGAGGACCTGGCGCGCGACGTTCTGGGCAATGGCGCACGGCTTGTGCTTCTGGGCGAGGCCGCCAGCCTTGAGGACAGCCAGAGCGGTACGCTGATGGTCTTTGCCATCGCCTTCATCGTGGTGCTGCTGGTGCTTTCGGCGCAGTTCGAAAGCCTGGCCTCAGCCGTGGTGATCATGCTGACGGTGCCGTTCGGCCTGGGCGCGGCGGTCATGGCGATCCAGCTGACGGGGGGATCGCTGAACTACTACAGCCAGATCGGGCTGGTCATGCTGATCGGGATCATGGCCAAGAACGGCATCCTGATCGTCGAGTTCGCCAACCAGTTGCGCGCGCAAGGGCGATCCGTCGATGCCGCCATCCGCGAGGCGGTGCAGTTGCGCCTGCGTCCCGTGATGATGACCATGGTCTCGACGGTGCTGGGCGGCCTGCCGCTGGTGATGTCGTCGGGTGCGGGCGCCGAAGCGCGCGAAGCGGTCGGCTGGGTCGTGGTCGGCGGGCTGGGCTTCGCCACGGTGTTCACGCTGTTCCTGACGCCAGTCTTCTATCGCCTGATCGCCCCGCTGGGTGCGGTGCCGGGTCACGCGGCCCGGCGGCTGAACGCCGAACTCGGCGAAGGCGCGCCCCGGGACACCGACGGAGCAGCCGCCGCCGCGCGTTGAAAAAGGACAACCAGAAACGCGGAGGCATTCATGAGAAACGTTCTACTGGCAAGCACCCTGGCCGCATGCATCGCGGCGCCCGCCCTGGCGGATCACGACCGCCGCGATCACCACGCGCCTCACCAGAAAGTGGTGGTGGTCGAAAAGAAAGCGGCACCTGCGGCGCGCAAACATGCGCCGAAGGTCGCGCATCGCGCGGACCGACGCGATGTTGTCGTCGTCCGCGACTGGCGTGCGCGCGGCCTGCGCCATCCGGGCAATGACAGGGTCTATGTCCTGTCCGGCGGCAAGATCCGCCTTGCCGATGCGAAAACGCTTGTCGCGATCCTCAACCTCGACTGACCGTGGCCGCCCGAACAGCCGCCCTTGTTCCCGACCGGGACAAGGGCGGTTCTGTTTCTGACGCCTTGCCCCAGCCCGCACCATACCACCCCCAAGACCCCCGCCCGACGCCGGATGGGGCATCGCTCAGGAAACTTGCGAACGCGCGCTGGCCACCTGGAAGAAGGCGTCGACGATCTGCCCCTGTGTATCGGCCAGGCCGAAGACCGTTTCGTGGATCTGGTGCTTGCGCATTTCGGCGATGGGCAGGTGCACCACCTCGCCGGTGCGACTGGTGCTGCCTTCCCATAGAAAACCGATGCCCAGCCCGTTGACGACGGCTTCGTAAAGCCCGTCGCGGGCATCCAGCGTCAGGAAGGGCCGTGGGTCCAGCCCGGCGCGTGCGAACATCCGGTCCACGGCCCGCTGCGTCGAGGACCCAGCCGCCCGGAAGATCAGCGGTTCGCGGCACAGCCGTTCGGCGCTGACGGTTCCGGTACCCTCCAGCGGGTGCCCCGGCGGGGCGATGGCGACGACGCGGGCCTCGGTCAGGTTGCGGCGGCGAAAGCGCGGGTCCTGCGGCACGTCGGGAAGCACGCCGATATCGCACTCATGGGTCAGCACCGCGCGCAGGATCTTCTGGTGGGAGCCGGTTTCCACCTTCAGGGTCACGCCGGGATAGGCCCGGTGAAACGCGGCCACCAGCGCCATGCCGGGCATCGCGTTGCCCAGGCCCACGATGATCTGCCCCTCGCGCAGCGACGAACGGCTGTGCAACAGGCGCTCGGCCTCGGACCTGGCGTCCGACATGCGCTCGGCCACGTCACACAATTGCAGGCATAGTTCAGTCGGCAACAGGCGGCCGGACACCCGGCGGAACAGGCGCAGCGCGTATTCGGATTCGAGCGCGCGGATCTGCCCCGAGATGGCAGGCTGCGTCACCCCCAGCAAGCGCGCGGCTGCAGCGTAAGACCCCGACTCGGCCACCGCGCGGACGGCATCAAGGCGCGACAGGGATAAGGACATGCGGGGACCTCATAGTCTGACTTTGGCTTTCTCATAGTTTGACCTCGTTTTGTTACAGACGCGTCACAGCCTGCGCTCATACCGGCGGCACAGCAGGGGCACACGCCCCGCGCCAGAAGGAGAGAGCGGCTTGGACAGATCCACCCAAACAGTGTCGCCTGCCAGCAGGCTTTCGGTGCTCAGGCCGGATGCGGTCCAGGGGGCCGGGATCGTGTTGTGCGACCTTGACGGGTGCCTGATCTCGCAAGGGTCCGCCTTTGCCGAGGCCGCCGCTTTCGTCGCGGCCTGCGGGCCGCGGCTGTGGATCGTCTCGAACCGGTCGGACATGACCGCCGAGGGGCTGGCCGCGCACCTGCGCGAGCTTGACCTGCCGGTGCCATCAGCGCGGATCCTGCTGGCCGGCGAAGTCGCGCTTCTGCACCTGATCGGCACTGGAATGCGCCGCCTGCGGCTGTACGCAGCCCCCGCGCTGATGGACCTTGCACGCGCCCTTGGGGTCGATCCCGAGTCCACGGATCCCGAAGCCGTATTGCTGTGCCGCGATCCCGGACTGACCGTCGACGGGTTGGGTGAACTGCTGTCGCTGGTCCAGGACGGCGCACCACTATGGGTGGCCAACCAGGACCTGTCACACCCGGGTCACGACGGCCGGCCGGTCGCAGAGACCGGGGCGCTGCTGGCGGCGCTGAAGTCGATCAGACCGGAGCTGACCAGCGCCAGCCTGGCAAAGCCGAACCCGACCATGCTGGAGCTTGCGCTGGACCGGGCGGGCCGCGATGCGGCCGAGGCCGTGTTCGTCGGCGACAACGCAGACACCGATGGCCGCGCCGCTGCCGCCATCGGCATCCCTTTCCTTCATGTCCAAAGGGGAGCGCACCGATGACCGCCTACCTGCTGCGCGTCCTGATCCGGTCCGCCGTCACCTTGCTGGCAATCGTCACGCTGACCTTCATCGCCACGCGAATGTCGGGCAACCCGATTGACACTTTCCTGGGCGAAGGACTGACCGCCGAGGGCCGCGAGCAACTGATCCGCTATTTCGAACTGGACCGGTCGCTCTGGCAGCAATACCTGGCCTACCTGCGCGGCGCCGTCTCGGGCGAATTCGGGCTGAGCTTCGTCGACCGGCGCCCCGTGACCGAAGTGGTGGTCGAACGGTTGTGGCCCTCGGGGCAACTGCTGCTGGCATCGATCGGACTGACGGTCGCGGTGTCACTGCCGCTGGGCATCCTGGCCGCGATCTACCGCAAAAGCTGGATCGGGTCGGCGGTCATGGTCGTGGCCTTCGCGGGCTACGCCGTGCCGTCCTTCATCCTGGCGATCGTGATGATGCTGGTATTCTCGTACACACTGAACTGGCTGCCGGTGGTGGGCAACGGCAGCGCGCTGCATTTCATCATGCCGACGATCACCATGTCGGGCGTGCTGATCGCCGCGCTGACGCGGTTCACCCGCAACGCGATGCTGGACGTTATGGGGCAGGATTTCATCCGCACCGCGCGCGCCAAGGGACTGGGCGAGCTTGCCGTCGTCCTGCGGCACGGGCTGGGCAATGCCTCGATCACGGTGATCTCGGTCCTTGGCCTGCAGATCGCCGGGCTCGCGGCGGCGGGCAGCGTGGTCGTGGAAAGTATCTTCTCGTGGCCCGGCATCGGCCAGCTTCTGGTGAACGCCGCGATCCTGCGGGACTACCCCGTGCTGCAGTTCGGCGTGATCGCCGTGGCCGTCGCCGTCGTCATCATCAACGCCCTGACCGACATCGCCTATGCGCTGGCCGACCCGCGCATCCGCCTGGCGCACGGCTGACCCAAGGCAAGGAGAGAGACATGGCAAACCTGGCCGACGCGATCCCGACCCGCCGCCCGAAGACAGCCCGGCAGGGCACCGACCTGATCCAGAAACTTGCCATCCTGCTGGCGGTACTGCTGGCCGTGTCTGCCATCCTGGCCCCGCTGCTGACCCCGTTCGAGCCGCTCCAGCAAAGCCTGCTGGCCCGCCTGCGCCCGCCCGTCGGGTTCGAGCGTCACGCGGCAGGGCACCTGATGGGCACCGACGAACTGGGCCGAGATGTGCTGACCCGCGCGCTATATGGCCTGCGGCTGACCCTTGCGCTGGCATTCTCCGGGGCGCTGATCGGGCTGCTGTTCGGCGGCGCGCTGGGGCTGGTCGCCGGGCTGTGCCGGGGCTGGATCGAGGATACGATCATGGCGCTGGTGGACATGCAGATCGCCATTCCGTTCACACTGCTGGCGCTTCTGGTGCTGTCGCTGATGGGCTCCAGCCTGACCGTGCTGGTGCTGGTCCTGGGCATAGCCGGGTGGGAACAGTACGCCCGCATCGTCCGCGGCGAGGTCCGCCGTCTGGCCGCGCAACCCTTCCTCGAGGCGGCCCGCACCGCAGGGGCCGGACCGCTCTACATGGCCTGGCGTCACATACTGCCGAACCTGGTCTCGCCGCTGGTGGTGCAGTTCACCCTGGCGCTGTCGAACATCGTGATCCTGGAAAGCACGCTGTCCTTCCTGGGCCTGGGGGTGCAGCCACCGCAGCCTTCGCTGGGGTCGATGGTGGGTCTGGGACGCGACTACATGCCCAACGCGCCCTGGATCGTGCTGACCCCCGCCGCGTTGATCGTGGTGCTGACCTTCACCGTGCAGATCCTGGGCGACTGGCTGCGCGACCGCGCCGACGTCCGCCTGCGCGACCGATGACCCCAATCAAAAGAGCCGACGCCAACGGCCCGAAGACTGCTGACCGTGCAACCAACCCGAACCGGAGAACTTCAATGATCCGACTGATGCTGACCACCGCGCTTGCCGCGCTGCCGCTGGCCGGTGCCGCGCAGGAAATCACCGTGGGCGCCGCCAACGTGTCCGCCTATCTGGACCCGGGCCGTGACCATTCGAACGTGGGCTCGCAATTCTACTACAACAGCTTCGACACACTGATCGACCGCGACCACACCAAGCTGGAGCCGGAGTGGGTGCCCGCGCTGGCCACCTCGTGGGAATTGGTCGAGCCCAAGGTGATGGAACTGAAGCTGCGCGAGGGCGTGACCTTCCACAACGGCGAGGCGATGACTGCGGACGACGTGGTCTTCTCGCTGAACCGGATGTTCCAGGCGACCTTCCCGCCCTATGTCGTCCGTTCCAAGGATCGGCTGGCGAACTTTGCCAGCGCCGAGAAAATCGACGACCTGACAGTCCGTATCCACGCCGAACGCGAGGAACCCCTGTGGGAGACGCTGGTTTCCCTGCAGCAGGTCGCGATCATCCCCGAGGATTACACCAAGGCGCTGACCGGCGACCCGGCGGTGGCCGAAGACAGCGATTTCGAGGCGTTCGCCTTGGCCCCCGTCGGCACTGGCCCCTATCGCATCGCCGAGTTCCAGCCGGGTGAGAAACTGGTGTGGGAACGTTTCGACGACTTCTGGGGCGATGCCGCGCCGCTGGAACGCGCCACCGTCGTGCAGATCGCCGAGACCGCCAGCCGGCTTACCGCGCTCAAGACCGGCGAGGCCGACATCGTCACCAACATCGCGCCCGACCAGCTGTCGCTGATCGAGTCGGACCCGAACCTGAAGACCGAAGGTTCGGCCACCGCGCTGTTCCACGTCATGATCATGAACGCCAACCATCCGAAGCTGCAGGACCCGCGGATCCGCCAGGCGATGTCGCTGGCGATCGACCGGGACGCGCTGAACGAGGCGCTGTGGCTGGGCAAGGCCGTCGTGCCCTCGACCCACACGATGGCCGAGATGGGCGCGCTGCACCAGCCCGACCTGGTGACCTTCGAATACGATCCCGAGCGGGCGAAGCAACTGCTGGAAGAAGCAGGTTATGACGGGTTCGAGATCACCTACGACACTGCCGCGACCTACTACACCAACGGCCTGCTGGCCGCGCAGGCGATCATGGAGATGTGGGCCGCGGTCGGCATCAATGGCCGGGTGAACGTGCAGGATCAGTGGTCCGGCAACGACCCAGAGATGATGGCCCGCAACTGGTCGAACCCGATGTACTTCGCCGATCCGTTCGGTTCGTTCGGGGTGATGTGGGCGCCAAACGGCCCGTCCGAGGGCGAAGGCCGCTTCAACACCGACGAAGACTATGCCGAGAAATGGGACCGGTTCCGGTTCTCTTCGGATGTCGAGGCACGCAAGGCCGCCTATGCCGAACTGATGGAAGAGATCCGGCAGAACCCGCCGGTGCTGCCGCTTTATCGTCCGTTCGAAAGCTGGGCGATGCGCAGCGCGATCAACTGGGCGCCGATGCCCGGGCACATCCCCTACGTCCTGGATTTCCGCGCCGAAAGCATCTCGCTAGCGGGAAGCTGATCCACAAATCCCATAGGGCCGGCCCCTGCAGGGGCCGGTCCCACCCCACACCCTGGACGGAGCCCGGACATGACCCGCATCGCCATCGTCACCGACATCCATCACGGTGCCGTGTCGCACACCAAGCGTGGCGATACCGCACTGGACCTGCTTACCCGGTTCATCGACTGGGCCAACGCCGAAGCGCCGGACCTTGTGCTCGACCTGGGCGACCGCATCTCGGACGCCGATCCGCAGACCGACGCCGGGCTTGAGCGCGAGGTGGCGGAGGTGTTCACCCGGCTGAAAATGCCGGTGCACCATGTCTGCGGCAACCATGACCTCGACAACCTTACCGTGACCCAGAACG
>JBFHFG010000103.1:0-8116 GCA_041583815.1 Halovulum sp. | reverse complement strand
GTCGGAAAACGCCCCGGCCGGGTGGCCGGGGCGCCGTTCGTCAGGCGCTTTCCTCGACGTCGTCGACGTCCAGTTGCCCGGACAGGCGACGGCTGATGATCGACCAGCTCAGGCCGACGCCCATGACGACTGACAGGGCGATCAGGCCCAGCCAGGTCATCAACGTGGGATTCTCGAGCGAGATGATGCCGGCGTCGTACAGCACCCAGAACAGCGCCGCGATAACCGCCAGCACAAGGCCGATGCCGACCACCCCGATCGAGCGGAAGGTCGCGCGGAAATAAATGATGTAACCAAGGGCCAGCAGCAGACCGATCAACACCTTCAACGCGGTCTGCGTCTCGATGCCGCTACGCACCCAGTGGTAATAGTCCATGCCGGTGGGGTTGAAGGTCAGCAGGACCAGCACAAACGCGGCGGCCCAGCGGATCAGTAAGGCTCTGCCCATGTCACGCTCCGATGGTTCGGTTTCGTGCGGACCTTAGCCAGAGGGGCCGGGCAAGGCTAGGAAAACCCGGTGCCGCGCACCCGGGGAAATCCCCCGGATGCGCGATCGTCACAGTCAGTTCTTGGCCTTGTCGACCATCTTGCCTTCGGAGATCCAGGGCATCATGCCGCGCAGCTTTTCACCCACCGCTTCGATCTGGTGAGCGTCGTTGTTGCGGCGGATCGCCTTGAACGACGGCTGGCCGGCCTGGCATTCCTGCATCCAGTCGCGGACGAAACGGCCGTCCTGGATGTCCTTCAGCACCGCCTTCATGCGGGCCTTGGTCTCGTCGTAGGGCAGGATGCGCGGGCCCGAGACATACTCGCCGTACTCGGCGGTATTCGAGATCGAGTAGTTCATGTTCGCGATGCCGCCTTCGTAGATCAGGTCCACGATCAGCTTCACCTCGTGCAGGCACTCGAAATAGGCCATTTCCGGATCGTAGCCGGCCTCGACCAGGGTTTCGAATCCCATGCGGATCAGCTCGACCAGACCGCCGCACAGGACAGCCTGCTCACCGAACAGGTCGGTTTCGCATTCCTGTTTGAAGTCGGTCTCGATGATGCCCGAACGACCGCCGCCGATGCCCGAGCAGTAGGACTTGGCCATTTCCAGCGCGGTGCCGGTGGCGTCGTTGTGAACGGCGACCAGGCAGGGCACGCCGCCGCCCTTAACGAATTCGCCGCGGACGGTGTGGCCGGGACCCTTGGGCGCCATCATGATGACGTCGACGCCGGGCTTCGGCTCGATCAGGCCGAAGTGCACGTTCAGGCCGTGCGCGAACGCGATCGCGGCTCCTTCACGCAGGTTGTCGTGGACGTATTTCTTGTAGGTGTCGGCCTGAAGCTCGTCCGGCATGGTCAGCATCAGGACGTCGGCCCAGGCGGAAACCTCGGCCAGGCCCATGACCTGCAGGCCCTCGGCTTCTGCCTTGGCGGCCGAGGCGGAGCCTTCGCGCAGGCCGATGGCCAGGTTCTTGGCACCCGAGTCGCGCAGGTTCAGCGCGTGGGCGTGGCCCTGGCTGCCGTAGCCGATGATTCCGACCTTCTTGTCCTTGATCAGGTTGATGTCGCAGTCGCGATCGTAATAGACGCGCATGGCGTTGCCTCCGGTTATGATTGTCTTCGAAGTGACCGGCGCAGCATAGGGCCAAGGCCCGGTAAGCGGGTTTGCCATTTTCGCGAATTTCACGGATATTGCGGCGAGTTCATTCGACTCGTGCGGCTTTCACGGAGAATTCATGCAGATCGATCGGATCGACCGCCACCTGTTGCGCCTGCTGCAAGAGGATGCTGCGCGCCCGGTTTCGGCGCTGGCAGCTGATGCGGGGATCTCGGCTTCGGCTTGTCGGCGCCGGATCGACCGGCTGGAGGCCGAGGGCGTGATTGTCGCCCGCCGCGTGGCGCTGGACCTGAGGGCCCTGGGATACGAGGTGCAGGTTTTCCTGCGCGTGACGCTGGAGAAGACCGAGCCGCGGGCCTTCGACGATTTCATCGCCGAGGCGCGCAAGATCCCCAACGTGCAAAGCATCGAAACGCTGCTTGGGCGTGTCGATATCCGTATGGACGTGGTGGCGCGGGACCTGGCGCATTACCAGCAGATCTACCAGGAGCGGATCCTGGCGTTGCCGCATATCTCGGATGTCGAGGCGCTGATGCTGGTCAGCGAACTGAAGAACTCGGAGGCGCTGGCGATCTGATGGGACTGGACCTGGACGATACCGACCGCGCGCTGCTGCGGGCATTGATCGAGGACGGCGGGCGCTCCACTCAGGTGCTGGCGGACATCACCGGTATCTCGCAACCCGCCGCCTGGCGCCGAGTGAAGCGGTTGGAGGATGCTGGCGTCATTACCGGGCGCCACGCTGTACTGGACCGTGAGGCGCTGGGGTTCGGCGTGGTCGTCTTCCTTGGCGTGAAACTGGCCGCGAAAGGTCGCGTCAGCCTGGCCGAGTTCGAACGCGCGGTGATCGCCATCCCCGAAGTGCAGGTCGTGCAGCACGTGCTGGGAGTCTACGATTACCGGCTGAAGGTCGTCGCGCGGGATCTTGGGGATTTCGAGCGCATCCTGCGGCGTCGGATCATGACGCTGCCTGGGGTGGGCGAGATCGAGTCGAACGTGCAGCTGCGGCAGGAGGACGTGGGACCTGACGCGCTGTTCGGGGCCGGGCGTTAGCGCTTGGGGATGTCGCCGGATGCCTCCGGCGGGGATATTTGGGGACCAAAGTGAGCGGGGCGATGCGCCCCGAGGCCGAGGCGCATCGCGGCAGTTTTCAGCGGTGCGGTACGGTGCAGCACGGCGAGGCCCGTGCGGCGGGCGGCTTGCAGAGTCGGTGCGCCGGCCATCGCGGCGCGGTTGAGGGCGTCGATGCCGGCGACGCGCAGCGCGGTTTCGGGCTGTCGGGACCGGTTGTACCGGGTAAGCAGATCGTGCGCCCCGATGTCGCCCTGGGCGTGGACGATGAGTTCCTTCAGGCAGGCTACGTCGGCGAGGGACGTGTTGAGGCCCTGCGCGCCAATAGGCGGCACGACATGCGCGGCCTCGGCGATCAGCGCGAGACGCGGGGCGTCGAAACGGGCGGCGATCTGGCTGACGATCGGCCAGGCAGCGCGGCCGGATGCCAATGCCAGAGGCCCGAGTTCGTTGCAGGAGCGTTCGGTGGCGGCTACGGCGAAGGCTTCAGGTGACAGGGCGCGCAGGCGCGCGACTTCGGGGCCGCGCTCCATCCAGACGACCGCGGAGTGCGGCACGCCGTCCTGATCGGGCAGCGGCACGAGTGTGAACGGGCCGCCGGAGCGATGGATCTCGGTCGAGACGAATTCGTGCGGGCGCGGGTGCGAGACGGCGAAGACCAGCGCCTGCTGGCCGTAGTCCCAGCGGGGCGCCTTGATCCCAGCCGCCTGTCGCAGCGGGCTGTCGCGGCCATCGGCGGCGACGACCAGCGGTGCGCGCACCTGTCGGCCGTCGGTGAGGTGGAGGATCGCCCCGGCGGTACGCGCGGTCATGCTTTTTACCGCGGTTCCGGGCAGCAGCGTGGCGAAGGGCTGGGCATCGAGATGCGCCAGCAGCTCGCGCCGGATCAGCCAGTTTGGCAGGTTGACGCCGAACCGGGTCTGGCCGATCTCGGCCGCGTCGAAATCGGCGCGCTCGCGGACCGTGCCTTCTGGGCCGCTGGCATCCAGCAGCCGCATGATCCGAAGGTCGGTGCCGTGGGGCGCCAGTCGCTGCCAGAGACCGGCCTCGTCCATCAGTGCGATTGCCGGTTCCAGGAAGGCGGTGGAGCGCAGATCGGCGCCTTTGGCGGTGCCGGTGGTGACCTGTGGCGCGGGTTCGATACAGATCGTGCGCAGGCCCATGGCGGCAAAGACCGCGGTGGCGGTCATGCCGGCGATGCCGCCGCCGGCGACGGCAATGTCGGTGGTCAGGATTTCTGGCGGCTGGAACTCGGGGCGCTCTGTCATGGGCCGCAACCTAGTCCTGTCGCGCGGGGCGGGGAAGGGTGGCTAGACCAGTTGCGACAGAAAGCCCGGCAGGTCCGGTGTGTGATGGTGGACATGCGGCGCAAGCACCGCTTCGGGCGCGACATGGACTGTACGCATGCCCAAGTCATGCGGGACCTGCAGGTTGCGCGGGTCGTCCTCGAACATCGCGGCCTGTGCCGGGTCCAGCCCGTCTGCCCGGAAGACCGTGGCAAAGGCCTCGGCCCGCGGCTTGGGGATATAGCCCGCGTCCTCGACCCCGTAGAGCGCGTCGAACACGCCGTCCAGTCCAAGGGCGGCAGTTACTCCGTGGGCATGTCCACGCGACCCGTTGGTGTAGACGATCTTGCGTCCCGGCAGCGTGGCGATGGCGCTGCGCAGGCTGGTGTCGGCAGCGATGCAGGTCAGGTCGATCGCGTGGACTTCCTCGAGGAAGTCGTCGGGGGTGACCTGGTGATGCTGCATCAGGCCGGCAAGCGTGGTGCCGTGATCTTCCCAGTAGGTGCGGCGCAGCGCGGCGGCGGCGGCTTCGTCCAGGCCCAGGCGGGCGCGGATGAAACCGTTCATCCTCGCCTCGATCTGGTCGAAGAGCCCGGCGCCGGGTGCGTAGAGCGTGTTATCCAGGTCGAAGACCCAAGTGCGGACATGCGAGAAGCGGTCTTTTGCCATGTCCCCGGCATACGCCGACCGGACCGGGGGCTCAATGGGTCGCAGCGCAACTGGCCGAAAATCGTTCGACAAGCCCGGACACGGGCGGTAACTGATTGAATGGACGAAAGGAAGCGGATGCCGAGCGAGATCCAGTCGCACAAGGATGCCTACGACCTGGTGCTGGACGCCATCGACAAGGGCGAGTACCGCCCGGGCGACCGGCTGGTCGAGGCCGAGCTGGCGGAACGTTTCGGTGTCAGCCGCACGCCGATCCGCGAGGCTTTCCAGCGGCTTGAGACACAGGGCGTCCTGGCCCGTGACGGGCGGTCGTTGATCGTCGCTTCGCTGAACCACGATCAGATCGGCGAGCTTTACGTGTTGCGCGCCGAACTCGAGGCATTGGCCGCACGGCTGGCAGCCCAACACGCGACGCCCGAGGAGATCCGGGTACTGTTCTCGATGATCGACGAGGACCAGGCGCTGATGGACAAGCCTGACCTGATGAGCCGGGCCAACAAGCGCTTTCACCGGCAATTGCACCTGGTCAGCCACAACCGATACCTGGTCCAGCAACTGGAAGCGGTGCACCGGTCGATGGCGCTGATGAGTTTCACCACCTTCCAGGCCGAGGGCCGCGCCGAGGTTGCGCTGGATGAGCACCGGGCGATCGTCGAGGCGATCGCCGCGCGCGACGGGGCCGCGGCGGATGCCGCGATCCGCGGGCATATCTCGTCCGCCTACGAGACGCGGCTGAAGCAGGGCGCAGGTCGTCTCTGACGGGCGCGGGCAGCAGTGCAGGCAAGGACAGGCGCGACGTGAAACGCAGGATCGTTCTGCACATCGGGCTGGAGCGGACCGGCACCTCGGCACTTCAGCGATTCCTGTCGCGCAACAGGGCGGCGCTGCGGCTGATGGGGGTGCGCTATCCCCGCCCGGTACAGGGCCCGCCAGAGAAGCACCACGACCTGGTCGAAGCGATCGCGGCGGAAGCGTCGGGCGCGCCACACCCCGATCTGGGGCCGGCCGAGGCGCTGATCATGCGCCATGCCACGGCGGCGCGCGCGCCGATCACCGTGCTCAGCGCAGAGGGGCTGTCGGCGCCCGACCCGGCCTATGCGCGAGCCCTGGCGCCCCTGGCGGAGGTCTGTGACGTCCGCGTCGTGGTCTACCTGAGGCGCCAGGACGAATGGGCGCTTTCGGCCTATCGTCAGGCGGTCCTTGACCCGGATGTGGCCGAGGCCCGGCCCATGACGGAATGGCTGAAGGACCCCCGGACCCGCGCGCGGCTGGATTATGCCGCCATGCTGGCCTGGTGGGAGGATGCTTTCGGCGTCGAGAACATCCGGCTTATGCGCTATCCGCACGACCTGCCCCTGGTGCCGGGGTTTGTCGCCGCGGCGGACCTTCCAGCGGCCGTAGGATTGTTGCCGCACCGGATGCTGCGGGTGAACGAGACAATCGGCGACGAGGGCCTGCGGCAAGCGCTTGCGCGCAACGGGGCGCCGGACGACCTGCCGGACCTTGATCAGGAAGCGCGCGATGCCCTTCTGGACGGTCTGCGGGCGGGCAACAACGCGATCCGTGAGCGGTACCTGCCCGACGCGCACACCTTGTTCGGAGTCGCCTAATCAGGTCGGTGTGTGTGCTCTTGGCCGGTGCCGGACCGCCTCCGGCGGGGATATTTGAAGAAAGTGGAAGGTCGGGTCGGAAAGGAAGGCTGGGGCACGGTCACAGGCCGTGGTCGGTCTTGGCCCAGAAGAACGGCCTGGTGAACAGCTCGATCACCGCACGCCAGGCGGCGATTGCACCAAGAGGCCAGTAGAGGAACATCACCGGCACGGTCGCCACGAGGTGGCGGCGCGGGCGGGGCCAGACCGCGCGCAGGGCAACTGCCGCCATGACCATCTGGCCCAACGCCATCGAGGCGAGCCAGGCGCCCCACATCCAGCCGGGGCCCTTGTCGAAGACAGCCAGGTCGGCACCCAGCCACAGGGCCCACAGCATCCAGTGCAATGGTGTTGCAAGATAGGCTGTCAGCCCGCCCAGCAGAAGCAGTTGAAAGCCGGCGAAGCCCATCGGCCCCAGGTCGCGCCACAACGCGCGGGGGCGGCGCATGTGGGTGACCCACGTCATCGCGTAGCCCTTCAGCCAACGTGAGCGTTGGCGGATCCAGGGGCGGACATGGCAATTGGCTTCCTCGAACGTGGTGGTGGCGACCATCTCGGTTCGATAGCCAAGCCGTGCCAGCCTCATGCCGAGGTCGGCGTCTTCGGTCACGTTGTGCGCGTCCCAGGCGCCCACCTGTTCGAGGACGCGCCGGCGGAAGAACACCGTGGTGCCCCCCAGCGGCAGCGGCATGCCCAGGCGTTGGACACCACGCAGCAGTACCCGGAACCAGATCGCGTACTCGACGGCGAAACAGCGGGCGAGCCAGTTCTGCCGGGGGTTGTAGAAATCCAGGTAGCCCTGAACGCACCCGACGTCAGGTGGAGCGGCTGCCAGGTGTTCGGCCACGCGGCGCAATTGGCTCGGGTCGGGCCGATCCTCGGCGTCGTAGATGCCGATGATGTCGCCGCGACAGAAATCCAGCGCCAGGTTCATGGCACGTGGCTTGGTTTTCAGCGTGTCATGCGGAGTGGTCAGCACTCGTGCCCAAGGAGGCAGCCGGGTTTGCGCCAGCGCGATCGGTGTGGCCACGTCGTCGGCCTCAAGGATGAACAGGACGTCCAGCCGCTCGCGCGGGTAGTCGCTGGCCTCGAGAGCGGTGATCAGCTGGCGCAGGGTGGCGTCCTCGCGCAGCAGTGGGATCAGCAGAGAAATCACCGGAAGCGGAGTGTCCGGCGGTGGCCGTCGCGGGGTGGCATGCCCCGCGCGGAAGCTTTCGATCAGCGCCACCAGTCGCAGGGCCGTGGTGCAGGCGTTGACCAGCGCCAGCCAGCCCAGCAGGACAAGGATCAGCGGAACCGGAGCCAGCAGCAGTGCGGCGGCGAGGGCCAGCACTGCGGCAGGGAGCAGGGCCGTGCGGGACCCAGCCCAGCCGCGGCACGAGTAATTTGCGGGACAGCGATCGCGCGCCTGGCGGGCGAGTTCCGCACCCTGCAGCGCCAGGATCTGTTCCTCGATCGCCCGGCGGTCGGCGACGGCGAATCCGAGCCGACCCTCTAGCGCCGGGTCTTGCCGCAGCAGGCGGTCGCGGACGTCGGATCCCTCGACCGCGATCACCAGCCGCCCGTCGCGTCGTTGCCAGGGCACCATGCCCAGGCGCAGCAGGCCGCGCGGGTCCATCCCCCGCGACAGCGCCGGGTCCGGGGGGTGCTTGCGGAAATCGGCCAGTGGCAGGTTGGCCTGGCGGGCGAGGGCGCGCGCCACCTCGGCTCCGGTGACGGCGCCACGGCGGCGCAGTGCTTCGCCCAGGGGCACGACGCCGCGGGCGACAAGCGCCGCCTGCACCGCCGAGCGCGGCAAGGCCGAGGCCGCGCATAGCAATTCACCCAGCCGG
>JBFHFG010000102.1:0-8125 GCA_041583815.1 Halovulum sp. | reverse complement strand
GGATCGATTTTGGCGGCATAGACCTGTCCACGTTGAGCGAGACGCAGATGGGCCGGGTGCGCGGGGCCGAGATTGGCATGGTCTTCCAGGAGCCGATGACCGCGCTGAACCCGCTTCAGACCATCGGCGCGCAGGTTTCGGAGACGCTGCGGCTGCAAGACGGGTTGTCTGCGCGCGACGCGGCGACACAGGCACGCGCCGTGCTCGACCGCGTCGGCCTGCCGGAGCCGGAGTTCCCGCTTGGCCGCTATCCGCACGAACTGTCCGGCGGGCAGCGGCAACGGGTGGTGATCGCCATGGCCATCGCCCGGCGTCCCCGGCTGCTGATCGCGGACGAACCGACGACGGCGCTGGACGTGACCACGCAGGCGCAGATCCTCGACCTGATCCGCCGGCTGGTGGACGAGGACGGCATGGGCGCGATCTTCATCACCCATGATCTGGGCGTGGTGGCGGACGTGGCCGACAGCGTGGCGATCATGCGCAAGGGCGAGGTGGTCGAGGCGGGGCCGACCGCTGAAGTTTTTGCCGAGATGCGGCATCCCTACACGCGCGCGCTGTTCGCGGCGTCCACCCATCAGCCCGCGCGCCAGCCCCATGCTGCGCCGGGGGCGCTGTTGCAGGTGCAGAACGTGGTCCGGACCTATCTGGGGCGGCGGCATGGTGTGCTTGCGCGGCGCGGAGAACCGAAGGTCGCGGTGGATGGTGTCAGCTTCACCCTGCACCGGGGCGAAAGCCTGGGGCTAGTGGGCGAATCCGGTTGCGGCAAGTCAACTCTGACCCGCGCGATCCTGGGGCTGGAGCCTGTGCAGGGCGGGCGCATCGCGCTGGACGGGCAGGAGGTCGACGCCCACCAGCCGGTGCCGCGCGCGCTGCGGGCAAAGATGCAGGTGGTGTTCCAGGACCCCTACGGATCCTTCAACCCGCGCCACAAGGTCTCGCGCCTTGTAACCGAGCCGTTCCACCTGCTCGAGCAACCGCCTACCGGTGCGTCGCGCGCCTATGCCGTGGCCGAGGCGCTGGAGGCAGTGGGGCTGCACGCGTCGGACGCGGACAAGTACATTCACGAGTTTTCCGGCGGGCAACGTCAGCGGATCGCCATCGCACGGGCGCTGATCATCCGGCCCGAACTGATCGTTCTGGACGAGGCGGTCTCGGCACTGGATGTACAGGTGCGGGCGCAGATCCTCGACCTGCTGGCGGATTTGACCGGGTTGTACGACCTGTCCTACCTGTTCATCAGCCACGACTTGCACGTGGTGCGGCGGATCACCGATCGCGTGCTGGTGATGCGCGCGGGCCGGATCGTCGAGGAAGGCGCGACCGAACGGGTGTTCCAGGCGCCCGAGCATCCCTATACCCGCGCGCTGTTGGCCGCCGCGCCGGACCTGGCGAAGGCTGGCTAGGCGGCTACAACTCGCACCAGGCGGGCTTGGTGTCACCCGGTTCCGGCGTGGCCGCGTAGACGCCGCGCGCCACGGCACGGGCCAGCACCACGGCGGCGGCATGGCCCAGCATCATCACTTCAAGCGGGTCCGGCGCGGGGCGGTCCCCGGTCGAGACGCTGAACACCAGGTCGCCGTCGAAGGGCGTATGACTGGGCGCGATGGCGCGGGCCAGCCCGTCATGCGCGGCGACCGCCAGCCGTGTCGCACACGCCTTGTCAAGCATGGCGTCGGTGGCAACGATGGCGATGGTCGTCGCCTCGCCCAGTTTCGGCAGCTTGGTATCCTCGGGCGTCAACGGGCGTGGGCGACCGTCCGGCCCGCCGAGCCCGCCGAACTCGTCGCCAACCTCCCATTCCCAGGCGCGGAACGCCCGGCTGTCGGGGTAGGTCACGCAGCCCACCGGGTTGACCGCGACCAGTGCGCCGACCGTCACGCCCGAGGGCAGAACTATGGAAGCCGAGCCCAGGCCCCCCTTCAGCCGCGCGGTCAGCGCCCCGGCGCCCGCCCCGGCGGTTCCGATCTCGAATTCGGTAGCCGCCGCCGCATAGGCCGCGCGGCCCTGCGCAGGGTAGGGGCTGTCGTCCCATCCCTTGTCGCCGCCATTGCCCAGGTCGTTCAGGATCGCCGCCGGTACGATCGGCACCGGCAGCGGCGCGCGGACGCCCCGGCCGGCGGCACGCAGGGCCGAAACCACGCCCGAGGCAGCGTCAAGGCCGAAGGCCGAGCCGCCCGACAGCACCAGTGCGTCGATCTGCGAAACCAGCTTGTCGGGCGCCAGCAGGTCGGTCTCGCGTGTGCCGGGGGCGCCGCCGCGCACGTCGACGCCGACCACGAAGGGCACGTCTGCCGTCAGGCAGGTCACGCCCGATTTCAGCGCTGCATCCTGCGCATTCCCGACCTTCAGGCCGGGCACGTCCGTGATCAGGTTGCGCGCGCCGGGGCGCATGCTTGCGCGGTCATCCATGACGCGCCGCCACCGTCTTTAGCACGGAAAAGCCGTACAGCGCCTCGAACCCTTTTTCGCGCCCATGGCCAGACTTGCCCACGCCGCCGAACGGTAGTTCAACCCCGCCGCCCGCGCCGTAATTGTTGATGAAGACCTGCCCCGAGCGCAGTTGACGGGCCAGCCGCATCTGGCGGCCGCCGTCGCGAGTCCAGACCCCGGCAACCAGCCCGTAGTCTGTGCCGTTGGCAATCGCCAGCGCCTCATCCTCGGTCTCGAAGGGCAGCAGCACCTGCACCGGGCCGAAGATCTCCTGCTGGGCCAGCGGATGGTCGGGGCCGATGCCGTCGATCAGCGCGGGGGCGACATAGGTCCCGCCCGTGGCGGTGTCAGCCACCTGCCCGCGCGCGATGATCTGATCGCCCGTCACCTGCGACAGGAAGCCTTCTACGATGCTCTTTTGCCGCGCCGAAACCATTGGCCCGACATCCGCATCCTCCAGCGCGGGGGCGACGCGCAGTGCCCGGTAGCGCGCGACCATCCGCTCGCGCACGGTGTCATAGACTCCCCGCTGCACAAGGATCCGCGATGCGGCCGAGCAGGTCTGGCCAGCGTTCTGGATCCCGGCGTTGACCAGGAACGGCAACGCCTCGTCCAGATCGGCGTCGTCGAACACGATCTGTGGCGACTTCCCGCCGAGTTCCAGCGTGACGGGCACCACATTGCGCCCTGCGGCCTGCTGCACCAGCGCGCCGGTGGCCACCGATCCGGTGAACGAGATGTGGTCGATGCCCGGATGTGCGGCCAGCGCCGCGCCAGCCTCGGCCCCAAGGCCCGGTACCACGTTCAGGGCCCCGGGTGGGAACCCGGCCTCATCGGCCAGCCGGGCAAAGGCCAGCGCGGTCAGGCATGCTTCTTCGGCAGGTTTCAGGACGCAGGCATTGCCCATCGCCAGTGCCGCGCCGACCGACCGGCCGATGATCTGCATCGGGTAGTTCCACGGCACGATATGCCCGGTGACGCCGTGCGGTTCGCGCAGCGTATAGACGGTATAACCGTCGAGATAGGGAATGGTCTGCCCCGTGATCTTGTCCGCGGCGCCGCCGTAGAATTCCATGTACCGCGCAAGGGCGATGGCGTCGGCCCGTGCCTGGGTCAGCGGTTTGCCCACGTCCTGTGCTTCCAGCCGGGCCAGCGGGCCGATGCGTGCCTCTACCAGGCGGCCCAGGCGGGTCAGGCAGCGGCCACGGTCCAGCGCGGTCATTGCGCCCCACGTGCCGGTCAGGGCGGTGCGCGCCGCGCCGACGGCCTGGTCGATATCGCCGGCACTGCCGCGTGCGATCCGGGCCAACGGACTGCCGGTCGACGGGTCGATCGTCTCGAGCGTGTCCCCGGGGGCGACCCACCGCCCCCCGATCAACATCTGCGTGGTGTCGAAATCTGCTGCCTGCGGCTGGTGCTGGTTCATGACGTCCTCCCTGCGCGCGGTGACGGTAGGACGTGGCGGGCGGGCGCGCAATCGGCGCTGCGATCGACCGGCCTAGCGGTCGGTGTCGATCAGCCGCGCGATGTTGTCCTGCAGTGCGGCGGGGGGCTCGTCGATCAGCTTGACCACCTTTTCCCCCTCGAACATGCCCAACTGACCGCGCGCCAGCGCCGCCTGATAGCGTGTGCCAATGCTTTGGACCATTTCGACCTGGGTCAGGGCGTTGCGCGGGATCGGCACGATCTGCCCTTCCTCCAGCCGCTCGATCGCGGACAGGGGCAGGCTCAGCCGATGCAGGATACCGTGCAGCGGCACCTCGGCCTCGGCTGCGCAACGGCGCATCTGCGCGACCCACAGGTCGTTCGGCGCCGCCTGCTCCAGCGTTTCGGCCTCAAGGATCGCGGCGCGCAGGACATCCAGGATGGACAGCGGGACGATAAGGTCGAACTCGCCCGACCGGGCTGCCTCGCCGATGTCCAGGCTTGCGGTGATCAGCATCACGTCGGCCGAAGCGGGCGCGATGCGCACGGTGCTGATATCCTGCTTCAAGGCAGACAGCCGAAACTCGGTGTCCAGCGGCACGCCCAGACTTTCCTCGACCGCGCGCGAGAAGCTGCCGAGGACGGCATCGAACACGTCGCGGCAAAGCTGGCTGTCAATCGCCGAGAAACTGCGCGTCGTCGGCGGCGGCGCGACCGTGGCGTCGCCGCCCATCCGCATGTCGACGACATGATAGACAAGGTCCGAACCCAAGTTGACCAGCGCCAGCCGGTCGGCGCCCTCGGCCTCGATCACGCCCAGCATCGACGGCACCGGGATCCGGTCCAGAACGTCGGCCAGTTTCGTGACCTGGCAATCCAGGATCAGGGCCCCGACGGTGGTCTTGAGGATCGGCCGCAACGCATCCTCGATCTGCCGGCCGAAATTCTCGCCGATCAGTTCGAGGTCCGGCAGCGGAGATCGCCCCACCCGCCGGCCCGAAAGCATCCGCTGCAGTACGCCGCTATCCGCCATGTCATCGCTCCGTCGTCCTGTTGCCAATTTGTTCCAAGGGTCCTGAAGAAAGGATTAAGCTGATCGATAAAATGCGTCGAAGGCGGATCAGCTTCGGTAACTGGCCCGTAACCTCCTTGCGAATTCACTGCCTTCAGATTGGAAACGAAGGGGCAGCCGGTGGCGGACGACAGCGAAAGACCGATCATCATCCGGCGCAAGGTGGTGAAGGGCGGCGGCCATCACGGCGGCGCCTGGAAAGTGGCCTACGCGGATTTCGTGACCGCCATGATGGCCTTCTTCCTGCTGATGTGGCTGCTGAACGCCACCACCGAGGAACAGCGCAAGGGCCTGGCCGACTATTTCAGCCCCTCGATTCCGGTGCACCGCACGTCGGGCGGGGCCGATGGCCCGTTCGGCGGCGAATCTCCACTTTCGAGTAATTCCCATACGCAGAATGGCAGTGGCGCCAGCGCCGAAAAACCGAAGGATGAACGCGCCGGAAAGGACGAGGGGCAACTGCCACAGGCGACGCTGAACGACCTGTCCGATATGCTGGTCGCTGCGGGTGGCGAAAGCGAAGTTGCCAGCGACCTGCTGCAGCATCTGCGCCTGCGCCGCACCGACGAAGGGCTGGTTATCGAACTCGCCGAATTGCCCGGCGCCCCGCTGTTCGGCGCCGACAGGTCCGAGCCGACCCGGCGCCTGGCAGACCTGATGGAACTCGTGGCCGGGGTCGTCGCGGGGGTGTCGAATCGCATCGCCGTGGACAGCCACCTGGAGCAGCCCGCCATCGCCCGCCCGGCAACGCCCGGGTGGAACCTGACCAGCACCCGCGCGCTGGCTGCCCGCGCCCTCATGGCCGAGGCGGGCGTTCCGCCGCTGCGATTCGCGCGGGTGGCGGGGAAGGCGGATCGCGCCCCGTCCTGGCCCGATCCAAGGGACCTGCGCAATCGCCGGCTGGAGGTCATCCTGCTGGTCGAAACTACGGAATAGGACCGATTTTATCTTTAGCCGGGCGTTAAGACACACCGGGCAAAGGTGATCGGGACAACGGCGCGGCGCCGACTCGCCGCCATGTGAAAGGAGTTCGTATGAGCATCTCGTCATCCCTCACGGCAAGCGTCAGCGGCCTGGCCTCGAATGCCAGCAAGCTCGCGACGATTTCCGACAACATCGCGAACGCCAGCACCTTCGGCTACAAGCGCTCGGATGTTGAGTTCTCGTCGCTTGTGATCTCGCAGCGTGCGGGCAAATACTCGGCCGGCGGGGTGTCCATCAACACCTACCATGAGGTGGACGCGCAAAGCTCGCTGGTGCCGACCTCGAACCCGACCGACCTGGCGCTTGGCGGGCGCGGCATGCTGCCGGTCACGCCGCTGACCGATGTCGATACCCCCGATGCGAACTACCCGCTGCAGCTTGTCAGCACCGGCTCGTTCCGCCCGAACGAGGATGGATACCTGGTGACCGAATCGGGCCTGGCGCTTCTGGGGTGGCCCGCCGATCAGAATGGCAACATTCCCGCGTATCCGCGTGACGGCATCTCGGGGTTGGAGCCGATCGTTACCGACAACATGCAGTTCCTGGCGTCCCCCACCACCGAGATCCGGCTGGGCGCGAACCTGCCTGCCGAGGCCACGCAGGCCGGTGCCTCGGGCACGCCGCTGGAGATCACCACCGAATACTACGACAACACCGGGGCCAGCCAGACCCTGGTGTCGACCTTCACGCCCACGGTGCCCGGCGCCGGCCAGTCCGACACCTGGACCCTGACCGTCACCGACGAGGCGCAGGGCGGTGCCACGGTGGGTCAGTTCACCATCGTGTTCGACGATTCGCCCGGCAACGGGGGCGAGGTTCTCAGCGTGACGCCCACCACCGGGACCTACGATCCCGCGACGGGTGTCGCCGGGGTCAACGTGGCCAGCGGCTCGATCGACATCGAACTCGGGGCGCCGGGCTCGCGCTCGGTCCTGACGCAGCTGTCCGCGGAATTCGCGCCCGCGGGCGTCACCCGCAACGGTGCGGCGGTCGGCACGCTGACCGGCGTGTCCGTGGACGAGAATGGTTTCGTCTACGCCGCCTACGATTCCGGGTTCAGCCGGGTGATCTACCAGGTGCCCGTGGCGGATGTCCCGAACCTCAACGGTCTTACGCCGCTCGACAACCAGGCCTTCGCGATCTCGCCCGAAAGCGGCAACCTGTTCCTTTGGGATGCCGGCGATGGCCCCACCGGCGAGGTTGTGCCGTTCGCCCGCGAGGAATCGACCGCCGACATCGCCGAGGAATTGACCCAGCTGATCCAGACCCAGCGGGCCTATTCGTCCAACGCGAAGATCATCCAGACCGTTGACGAAATGCTGCAGGAAACTACCAACCTCAAGCGCTGATCCGCGCCGCCATCCGGGAGCTGATCCATGAGCCTTTCGACCGCCCTGACAAACGCACTCAGCGGGCTGCGCGCCAGTACGCTTGAGGCCGAGCTTGTGTCGCACAACGTCGCCAACGTGCAGACCCCCGGCTATACCAGCCGGACCGCGGAATTGAGCGCGTCCGTCGTCGGTGGCAGCGGTGCGGGTGTCAGGGTGGCGGGTGTCATCCTTGCCCAGGACCCGGCGCTGGTCGCCAGTCGCCGTGTCGCCGAGGCAGGGCTGGCCTCCAGCGACGTGTCGCTGGAGGCGGCGACCAGGCTCAGCGACAGCCTCGGGCAGCCCGGTGATCCCGCGGCCCTTGCAGTGCTGGCGGCGGATTTCGAAACCGCGTTGCAGGCTGCGGCGGCTGACCCCGCCTCGGACACGGCGCTGGATAACGTGGTGCGCACGGCGGTCCGATTTACCGATGCCGTCGGCACATTGTCGACCGAAGTGCAGCAGATGCGGATGACCGCCGACTCGGAAATTGCCGTACAGGTACAGCAGGTCAACGACAACCTGCGCGAGATCGAGGCGCTCAACCGCCAGATACAGATGCTTTCTCATGGGGGCGGCGATGCCAGCGCGCTGGTCGATGCCCGCAAGTCGCTGATCGACGAAGTGAACACGATCATTCCGATTCGGGAGGTGCCGCGCGACAACGGCGGAGTCGCGCTATATTCGGGGCGCGGCGCCACCCTGCTCGACGGTGTCGCCGGAGAGATCGGCTTCACTGCCACGCCGGTCATCGGCCAGACGATGACGCTGGCGGACGGGGACCTGTCCGGATTGACGTTGAACGACCGCCCGATCAGCGTCGGGACAAGCAACGCCACGGGGC
>JBFHFG010000101.1:0-8141 GCA_041583815.1 Halovulum sp. | reverse complement strand
GGCGCGCGCGATGGCGCCCGGGCGCAGAAAATCCCGCCGTCGGCTGACGGACGAGGACCGCGCGCTCTGGGATCGCGTCAGCGCCACGCTGACCCCGCTTGACCGGCGGCAGCGCGATACCGGCGGCGATGCGACCGCCATCCCACCCGCCACCGCGTCCGGGGCTGGGCAGGACACCGCACCCGCGCGTCCCGCCCCAGCCCCATCGCGACGCGATACCCATACGGAGCCGAAACCCCGCCTGAAACCCCAGCCTTCGCGGGAGGCGCCGGTCCGCATCAACCTTGCGCCCGACCCGATGGAGGCACTTCGCCAAGCCCGCCCACGGATGGACGCCAAGACCCTGGGCCGGATGAAACGCGGCAAGCTGGCCCCCGAGGCGCGCATTGACCTGCACGGCATGACCGTCGACCGCGCCCACGGCGCATTGAGGCGGTTCATCCATGATGCCTGGGCCCGCGAGTTGCGGTTGGTGCTGGTGATTACCGGCAAGGGACGCCGGGATCACCCTGAGGATTCGCCGTCGCGCCAGGGTGTGCTGCGCACCCAGATGCCGCATTGGCTGGCACAGCCGCCGTTGTCTGCCATGGTGCTTCAGATCACCCCGGCCCATGACCGGCATGGCGGTGGCGGGGCGTATTACGTCTATTTGCGCCGACGACGCTGAGCGGCTGACGCCGGATGCCTCCGGCGGGGATATTTGGGGACCAAAGTGGGTGAGGTGGCGCGCCCCGGATGGTCGGTGGCTCAGACGGGTGCGGCGGCGGGGCGTGGTAGCAGTGGGCGCGCGCGCCGCATACCGGCGTAGAGCAGCGCGGCCGACGCCAATGCGATCATCGCCATGCCTTGCAGTTGCCGGTCATAGTCCACGCCCCAGTCGATCAGCCAACCGGTGACCACCGGTCCCAGCGCCGTCGCGAAAACCATCGTCGAGGTGGCGACGCTTCGGATCGCGCCGAGGTGGCGAGTTCCGTAATATTCCGGCCAGAACGCGCCGGTGACTGCCGCGCCCGAACCCTGCATCAGGCCGAGCAGGACCAGGCCCCCGGCGGCGCCGACCATGGTGTCGGTAACGCTGAACAATGCGAACGCGGCTGCAAGTGGCAGCATATAGAACGGCAGCACCCGGCCGGCGCCCCAGCGGTCCACTGCTGCGCCGGTCGCGAGAAGTGCCGCCAGCCCGGCACCGGTATAGAGCGGGAACAGGCCGGTGAAAGCCTCGAGCGTCCAGCCCTTCTGCTCGACCATGTGGACCTGCTGGAAGAAGAACGCCGTGCCGAAGATCGGATGCGCCAGCAGGCCCGGCACGCAGACCCAGAACAGCCAGTGCCCCAGCGCGTCGCGCCGGGTCCAGTGGCGGCCCAGCATTCCGGTGCTGCTGTCGCCCTGTGCCGCGCCGCGCGGGCTGCGCTCGCGCCGCAGTAGGAGCAGGATGACCGGGATATAGGCCAGCAGCACCAGCGCAGCGATGCCCCAGGCGCCGCGCCAGCCAAGCCAGCCGGTCAGCAGTACGAAGCTGACCGGCATGATCGCCTCGGCCAGCGAGAAGCCGATCGACACGAAGGCGATCGCCCGGCCCCGCTGCGCCGCGAACCAGCGCCCCACCGAGACGATGGCGAGGTGGCTCATCATGCCCTGCCCGCAGAACCGGAGGCCGAACACGATGAGAACCAGCAGCGCCGCGCTGGGATTGATCGCCATGGCGACGCAGATCAGGGCGAACAGGCTCAGGTTCAGCGCCGCAAGGCTGCGTGTGCGATATCCGTCGACCATGCCGCCGAAGGCCAGCATCAGTGCCGCCGAGGCCAGCGTGCCCAGGGCATAGATGCTGCCCCATTCCCCGTGGCTGAGGTGGAATTCGGCGCGGATCTCGCCAGCGAAGACCGAGATGAAATAGGTCTGCCCGAAGGCCGAGCCGAATGTCAAAAGCCCCCCGGCGGTCAGCCAGGGGGCGTTGCTTCTCAGGAAATCCGCCAGCGCCCGCATGGGCGCCATCCGGACACCAAATCCGGGTCGCTGTAAAGCGCCCTACTGGATCGGCTGGCCGTTGGCCAGGATCTGGCCGTCCCGGAACTCGATCTGCGAGGTGAACGAGTCGTCGCCGGCGGGCTTGGCGAAGGCCATCATCATGCCCATAGCCATGCCGACCTGCATCTGGTCGACCAGCCCGAGCTCGACCAGCGTGTTGGCGAGGCCCTGCACGCCCTGGACCGAGATGTCGACGGCGCCGTCGGGCATCGGGAACGGCCCCGAATTGTCCAGCGTGACCGCGCCGCTGGCTTCGATCAGTGCGCCGGCGGCAGACAGAAGCAGCGTGTTCAGGTCGACATTCTCGACCTTGCCCAGCGCCATCGGGTTTTGCGCCATCGGCGCGGCGCTCAGCGGCTGGTCCAGTTTCATCGCGGCGCTGAGGTCCAGCAGCAGCGTCGCCGGGTCGCGCGGGATCAGACCCTGCGGATCGAACAGGCCCCAAACGGATTCGCCCAGCACCAGGTCCTTCAGGTTCAGCGCCAGCTTGACGTCGCGGACCTCGTCGCTGGGGGCGACGGGGGCTTGCAACTGCATGTCCACCTCGGCGACCGAGGCTTCGAACGGCGGGAGCGGCAGCTTCGTCGGGTCGGGCGTGACCGTGTAGTTCACCGCGCCCGAGGTGGTCGAATACGAGAACTGGCCATCCTGGATCGAGATTTCAGCCGTGCCGCCCTGCGCTTCGCTGGCCAGGGTGATCGGCATCGACGGATCCTCGGAGGTGAACAACGAGGTGCCCGGGCCGACTTCCATGCTCAGGACAAAGCCGTCCTCGGCCAGGAAGCGGTCCATGTCGGGCTCGCCCTCGGGCAGGCCGGTGGCCGAGAACTCGGCGGTCATGACCTGGCCCACGCCGCTGCCGGTCATCGTGGCCCCGGTTTCGGGGTCGACGAAGGCATACTCCATGTCCAGTGCGTCGACCGAGAATGCGCCGCTTGCATCGCGCGACTCCTCGTCGAAGCTCATCGAGAAGGTGACGTTCTGCGGCTTGACCGACAGGGCCTTGAGCACCGGGTGGTCCTCGGCCCCACCGGTGACGGCGATGCTGTCAGCGGTGAACGACAATTCCGGCTTGCCGGCAGCGCCCAGCACCCAGTTCGTGGTCAGCGCGAAATTCTCGGTCGCGACGTCGATCTCGACTGGGGGAATCTCGCCGCCTTCAGTGCCGGTGAAGGTCACGACGGGCGCTACGGTGATGGTCACGTCGCCCGGCGTCTCGGTCGAGGGCGTGACGGTCACGAAATCGGTGGTGATGACGACCTCGCCATCCTCGGGCTCGATCCGCACGCCGCGCAGCGTCAGGCTGTTGTTGTCGCCGACTTCGCGGGATTCGAACGTCAGGTTCGCGCCGTCGGCGTTCATCTGCTCGATCCCGCTATCCACCGCGTTCTGGACGGCATCGGCGTCCTGAGCCTGACCCGTGCCGGCCAGCGCGATCACCGCGGCAGAAGAAAGGAGGATCTTTTTCATGTCAAATTGCTTTCCGAAGTGTTCGTTGCGGGACGGACCCTAGCACGGGTTTTGTGACTTCCCTACGGCGCGACAGGCAGATTTCGCACAAAATCCAGCGAATTTTCCGCCGTCACAGCACGTAACGGCTCAGGTCCACGGATTTTGCCAGCTCGCCCACCTGCGCCTCGACAAAGGCGGCATCGATGGTCACCGTCTCGCCGCTGCGATCGGGGGCGGTGAAGCTCAACTCCTCGAACACGCGCTCCAGGATGGTGTACAACCGCCGCGCGCCGATATTCTCGACCGAGGCGTTCACCTCGGCTGCGATCCGCGCCAGCGCGGCGATGCCGTCCTCGGTGAACTCGACCGTCAGCTCCTCGGTCTTCATCAGCTCGGTGTACTGCCGGGTCAGGGCATTGTCGGTCTCGGTCAGGATGCGGACGAAATCTTCTTCGGTCAGCGCGCGCAATTCGACCCGGATCGGCAGGCGGCCCTGCAATTCGGGCAGCAGGTCCGAGGGCTTGGCGATGTGGAAGGCACCGCTGGCGATGAACAGGATGTGGTCGGTGCGCACCGGGCCGTGCTTGGTCGAAACCGTTGTGCCCTCGATCAGCGGCAGCAGGTCGCGCTGCACGCCCTCGCGGCTGACCTCGCCGCCACGGGCGTCCTGCCGCGTGGCGACCTTGTCGATCTCGTCCAGAAAGACGATGCCGTCATTCTCTACCGCGGCGACGGCTTCGCGCGTGACCTCGGTATCGTCCAGCAGCTTGTCGGCCTCTTCGGCGATCAGCACCTCATAGCTGTCGGCGACGCGCATCTTCTGCCGCTTGGTGCGGCCCTGGAAAGCCTTGCCGAAAATGTCGCCCAGGTTCATCGCGCCCATGCCGGGCTGACCTGGAATGTCCATCATCGGGAATGGGCTGGCGCTGTCGGCCACGTCGACCTCGATCTCGTGGTCGTCCAGCAGGCCGTCGCGCAGCTTCTTGCGGAACATCTCGCGGGTCTGGTCGCGGGCGTCCTTGCCGGCCAGCGCTTCGATCACGCGGTTTTCGGCGGCATCATGGGCGCGGGCCTTGACCTCTTCGCGCTTGTGCTCGCGGACCATGAAGATGGCGCTGTCCACCAGGTCGCGAATGATCTGCTCGACGTCACGGCCGACATAACCGACCTCGGTGAACTTGGTCGCCTCGACCTTCAGAAAGGGGGCGCGGGCCAGTTTCGCCAGGCGGCGGCTGATCTCGGTCTTGCCGACGCCGGTCGGGCCGATCATCAGGATGTTCTTCGGATACACCTCGTCCCGGATCTCGGTGCCCAGCTGACGGCGGCGCCAGCGGCTGCGCAACGCCACGGCGACGGCGCGCTTGGCCTCTTTCTGTCCGATGATGAAACGGTCCAGTTCCGATACGATCTCGCGCGGGGTCAGGTCGGTCATCTGCAAGTCTCCGTTCTACGGGGCGCCCGGCAGGGGGCGCGGCATGGGGTATGGTCGCTCACGCTTGGCTCGCGGGGCGGCAACAGTGCGTGAGGGCGGATGGACCGGGGCGGCTCGCTGCGGCAGGCTTCTGGCACCCGTTCCTGTGAAGGAGAAGCCCATGCCGACCCGCCGCGTCTTTCTGTACGGCCTTGCCGCCGCCCCGCTTCCGCTGTTCTCCGCCGCGTCCGGCGCGCGGGCGCAAACGCTCGCCTCGGGCACGTTCGCGGGGGCCAGCGGTCATACCGCCTCGGGCACCGGCGGGTTCGTCACGCAGGACGGCGCCACCTTCGTCAGCCTGGGCGACGATTTCCGCTTCGATGGCGCGCCCGATCCCAAGATCGCGCTGGGCCGTGGCGGCGTGGACAAATCCACCATCCTCGCCCCGCTCGCATCCGACAGTGGTGCGCAGCGCTATCGCCTGCCCGAGGGGCTGGACGCGGCGGCCTATGACGAAATCTGGATCTGGTGCGAACAATACGACGTCCCGCTGGGTTCGGCCAAGCTCAGCCGGTGATGGTTTCGACGGTCATGTTACCGTTGGTGTAAACGCAGATCTCTGCCGCGATAGTCAGTGCGCGGCGGGCGATCGTCTCGGCGTCCAGTTCGGTGTCGGCCAGCGCCCGTGCCGCCGCCAGGGCATAGTTTCCGCCCGAGCCGATGGCCGCGACGTCATGCTCCGGCTCCAGCACGTCGCCCGCGCCGGTTATCACCAGCAACTGCTGGCCATCGGTGACGATCAGCATCGCCTCCAGCTTTTGCAGGTACTTGTCGGTGCGCCAGTCCTTGGCCAGCTCGACCGCGGCGCGCTGCAACTGCCCGGGCGTGGCTTCCAGCTTGGTTTCCAACCGCTCCAGCAGGGTGAACGCATCGGCGGTCGAACCCGCAAAGCCAGCCACCACGTCGTACCCGCCCGGCGACAGCCGCCGCACCTTGCGGGCGGTGCCCTTGATCACGGTCTGGCCCAGGCTGACCTGTCCATCGCCGGCGACCGTCACCGTGCCGCCCTTGCGGACCGCGACGATCGTGGTGCCGTGCCAGCCGGGAAATTTGGTCTCGCTCATCTCGCACCCCTTTGTTCCGTTCCCGGCCATATAGGCGGGCCGGGCGCCGGATGCCACCCGGCGGGCCTGTTCCGGAAACAGTCTGTCGAACACACCTCCTCACGAGGTCTTGTGTCCGGGTTGCTGCCCGCACCCTGCAATCACAGGTTCAAGGGCAACGAAGGGCCACGCCCAGAACCCGAAATCGAACCGAAAGGAGCGATCATGACGAAAGCCACGATTCATACCGTCGAAACCGCGCCTGCGGCGTCCAAACCCCTGCTCGCACAGTCGTTGAGGTCCACCGGGATGGTGCCCAACCTGCACGGCGTGATGGCCGAAAGTCCCGCGCTGCTGGAGGGGTATCAGACCCTTCACCGGCTGGCTGTGGACAAGACGGGCTTTACCCCCGCCGAACGCACGGTGGTCTGGCAGTCGATAAACGTCGAACACGCCTGCCATTATTGCGTGCCCGCGCACACCGCGATCGCCGAAAGCGAAAAGGTCGAGGACGAAGTGACCGAGGCATTGCGCGACGAGCAGCCGCTGAACGACCCCAGGCTCGAGGCCCTGCGCGCTTTTACCCTGGCCGTGGTGCGCAAGCGCGCGCAGCTGTCACCGGGGGACGAGCAGGCGTTCCGACAGGCCGGCTATGACGACCGCGCCATTCTCGATGTGATCGCGATCGTCGCGCAGAAGGTGATGTCGAACTACACCAACGCGATCTACAGAACGCCGGTGGACGCAGTTTTTCAGGACTTTGCCTGGAGTGATGGCCGCAAGGCCGCCTGATTTTCCCCAGATCAGCCAGGCAAAGCGGCGGTCGGCCCGAAGGGCTGGCCGCCGTTTCTCCGTTATACGAAGGGCTTTTACCGTGGATATGGATAAATATGGCTCAATCCATATTCTAAAAATATGGATTGAGCCATATTCCGTTCAGAACTCGTCAGCCGGTCGGTCCCGCACCCACTCCGCAAAGGCCGGATCGGTCAGCACCCGGTCCTTGCCCAGCTTGTCGGCGATCCCGTTGCGGGTCAGCGTATTAAGCCGCGTCTGGATCTGAGAGGGTGTCATAGGCTGCCCCAGTTCCGCCGCCCGCGTCGATCCGGGCTGACCGGTGATCGCGTTCTGCCGCTCGGCCAGCATCCGCGTGACGACGCGCAGCTCCGGCGTCAGGTCCGCCCAGGTCTTCAGGAACCCTTCCGACCGCGCAAGCTCGGCCCGTGCCCGCTGCGTCGCGTCCTCGGCATCCAGATCCGGGTAATCCACCCGGCGGTCCAGCCAGACGCGGAACAACTGCGGATTCCGCTCATAGGCCTCGAAGACCTCCATCGCCTCTTTCATCTTCAGCTTGCGGCCCGTCACTTCCTTGAACCGCGCGATCATGTGCGCCACGAACCCGTCGTCCAGCGGCGGCAGCGGCAGTTCGGTCGCGAAGCGGTAGAAGGGCGCCGTGCGCTCGTCCAGGACGGCACGCAGCTTCTCCTGGCTGGAGCCTGTCATCACCGTGCAGACCTTCGGCCGCAACTCGTCCAGCTTGGTGCGCAGCGTCTTGACCAGGGCGGCATCGGTGTCGCCGGTGCCGATCTCCTGGAACTCGTCCAGCAGCAACAGCGTACGCCGCTTTTTCTGCGCCAGTTGGTCGAACAGGTAGTCCAGCGCGGCGCCCTGCTCTTCGGCCGGGGTCTCGCCGCCCAGCGAGATTTCGATCCCCCCGGTGCCCGGTACCGGGACGCTGAACTTCAGCGCCCCCGTACCCGACAGCCCGCCCAGTAGCCGCTGGACATAGCCCTTGCGGTCGCTCAGCGCGCGCTGGATCTCGCGGATCAGCACGGCCAGCGGCGCCTTCACGTCATAGAAATTGGCATAGACCACGAACCACCCCGCGGCAGCGGCGGCGGGCGCCAGGTCCTGGCGCAGGAACTCGGTCTTTCCGGTACGGCGCGGGCCAAACATCACGATGGCATGGGTCAGCCCGGTATCGAGCCGGTCCATGATTGCTGTCGTATGCCCGCCGCGGGGGTAGTGCCAAGGATCCGTCATATGGCAGAGTATGGCTTGAACCAAGAATATGGTTCAAGCCATATCTAGCCATATCAGAGGGTGCGTTCGATTTCCTCGGTCTCGAAGATCTCGATGACGTCGCC
>JBFHFG010000100.1:0-8194 GCA_041583815.1 Halovulum sp. | reverse complement strand
CGTCTGCGG
This sequence comes from Halovulum sp., assembly GCA_041583815.1. Taxonomy (GTDB): domain Bacteria; phylum Pseudomonadota; class Alphaproteobacteria; order Rhodobacterales; family Rhodobacteraceae; genus Halovulum. The sequence goes on along the minus strand of JBFHFG010000100.1, from coordinate 8,185 downwards.
GTCGGGAAAGCCCGCCGAGCGGGCTTCGTCACGCAAGGCGTTCTCCAGTCCCGGCGGGACCGACAGGAAGATCTCGAAACTCATTGCAGACCCGCGCGATCGAGCACGCCGCCCCGGCACCCGCGCGAGACGGCGCGGGCGTCGCGCATCAGCTTGCCCAGATCCGCCCGGTCGTCGATCCGCCCGCGCGTATGCAGCTTGACCTCCGAGATCAGCGTGCGGCTTCCGTCGCGGTCGCAGTCCACCTGTACCCGGTCGCCCGCGCCGCGCCCGAAGGCGCTGTCGAACACGTCGCGCAGCTCGTCGGTTTCGACATACTCGCCCGAGCGGCGTGCAAGGAAATCCGCCACTTCAGATGCCTGAAGCTGGTCCCACAGCAGCAGTGTGTCGGTGAAGTACTCCTCGGCCCCGCCGGCGGCGCGGTGGCAGGTGCCGTGCTTGATCCATTCGTGGCGGTGCAGATAGCTTTCGGCGCCGGGCATGGCGCGGACCAGCCGTTCGGCGGTGGGCCGGGTGATCGCAAGACGCGGCAGATCGCGCCAGCGGCCGTTCTCGTCCGTGGCGCGGTCGCGGTTCGAGACGCCGCAATACTCGCCCTCGGGCCACAGCCCGTGGACCGACAGCCGCACCGAGGCGTCCGGAAGGCGGCCGGAGTTCAGCCGTTCGCATTCGGGCACGCGGGTGCGATACTCGCAGAACGCTGGTTGCCAGGATAGCGCGAGGACATGCGCGCGCGCCTCGTTCGGGGCCGCAGGGGCAGCGGGCGCTGACGAGGCATCTCGCGTGCCGCAATCCACGTGCACCCACCGCTTTTCGGATGTCGGCGCACCCGGCACCAGAACCTGGTAATGATCCCCGCCCCTGGCGTTCAGCCCCAGCAAGGCATAGTCCTGCCCCGGCACGAGCCGCACATCGCCGGGGTTGGTGCCCTTGTTCTTAGACAGGAGCGCCTCACAGCTGTCGGTGGCGGTCAACTGGCCGTCCAGCGCCTCGAAGGCGGTTGCGGACAGGGGCATCAGGGCGATCAGCAGGGCAAGCAGGCGCATCGGCTCTCCGGGTCGGTTCGGGCCAGCCATAGCGCAGCACGCGCCCGCGCGCCATTGCCTGTCCCGTCCTGCCGCCCTAGGATCGCGCCGAATTTGCAGGAGAGCCCATGCGCGCCATCGTCATCCACGCCGCCAAGGATCTGAGGATTGAGGATCAGGACGCGCCCGCGCCGGGACCCGGAGAGGTCTCGGTCAAACTGGCCACAGGCGGCATCTGCGGCTCGGACCTGCACTACTACAACCACGGCGGTTTCGGCACCGTGCGCCTGCGCGAGCCGATGATCCTGGGGCACGAGGTCTCGGGTCATGTCGCGGCACTGGGCGACGGGGTCGAGGGGGTGGCGGTCGGCGATCTGGTCGCCGTGTCGCCCTCGCGGCCCTGCGGGTCGTGCAAGTTCTGCGCCGAGGGGCTGCCGAACCACTGCCTGAACATGCGTTTCTATGGCTCGGCGATGCCGTTTCCGCATATCCAGGGTGCGTTCCGCCAGCACCTTGTCGCCGATGCCGCGCAATGCGTGAAGGCCGACGGGCTGAGCGCGGGGCAGGCTGCCACTGCCGAGCCGCTTTCGGTCTGCCTTCACGGCGCGAAACAGGCGGGCGACATGCTGGGCAAGCGGGTTCTGATCACCGGCTGCGGGCCGATCGGGGCGCTGATGATCCTTGTCGCGCGACGCGCAGGGGCCGAGCAGATCGTCGTGACCGACCTTTCGGACAACGCGCTGGACTATGGGCGCAAGGCCGGGGCGGACCTTGCCCTGAACACCAAGACCCAGCCGGATGCGCTGGAGCCGTTCACCGCCGACAAGGGCCATTTCGACGTGCTGTTCGAATGCTCGGGCGCCGCGCCCGCGCTGGCCGCCGGGATTGCCGCGATGCGGCCGCGCGGCGTGATCGTGCAGCTTGGCATGGGCGGCGACATGGCACTGCCGATGCAGCAGATCACCGCGAAGGAACTGATGCTGAAAGGCTCGTTCCGCTTCCACGCAGAGTTCGCCACTGCCGTCGCGATGATGCGCTCCGGCTTGCTCGACACCGCGCCGCTGATTTCGCATACCCTGCCGCTGGATCGCGCCGGCGAGGCGTTCGAGCTGGCCTCGGACCGGGCGCAGGCGATGAAGGTACAGATCGACTTCGCCTGAAGGGCGACAACACCAAGAGGAAAGACATGGCCGAGATCGGATTGGTAGGGCTGGGCACCATGGGTGCCGCGCTGGCGTCGAATATTGCCGAGAAGGGGTTCGACATTGCCGTCTACAACCGCACCACCTCGGTCACGAAAGAGTTCGTGGCGGGTGCTGGCGACCTGGCGCCCAGGCTGACGGGCACCGAGACGCTGGAGGACTTCGTCTCCGCCATCGACAGCCCCCGCGCGATCATCCTGATGGTCCCGGCGGGCGAGGCGGTCGATGCGATGATGGCGCAGCTGCGCCCGCTGCTGGATGACAACGACCTTCTGATCGATGCGGGCAACGCCAATTTCCGCGACACCCGCCGCCGCGCGGCCGAAGCCAAGGAACAGGGCGTGCCCTTTCTTGGCATCGGCGTGTCCGGTGGTGAGGAAGGCGCGCGTCATGGCCCCTCGATCATGGGCGGCGGCGCGAAGTCCGGCTGGGACCGGGTTGCGCACATCCTGACCGCGATCTCGGCCAAGTTCGGCGACACGCCTTGCGCCACCTGGATGGGCGAGGATGGCGCGGGCCATTTCGTCAAGACCGTGCACAACGGCATCGAATACGCCGACATGCAGATGATCGCCGAGGTCTACGGCGTCATGCGCGACGGCCTGGGCATGGACGCCGCCGCGATTGCCGAGGTGTTCCAGCGCTGGAACGAGGGGCCGCTTGCCTCCTATCTGATCGAGATCTCGGGCAAGGTCGCGGGCACCACCGACGCTACATCGGGCAAGCCGCTGCTGGACGTGATCCTGGACAGCGCGGGCCAGAAAGGTACCGGCCGCTGGACCGCGATCGAGGCGCTGCACCTGGCCGCGCCCGCCACCGCCATCGAGGCCGCCGTCGCTGCGCGTAACCTGTCCTCGCGGCTGGAGGAGCGCAAGAAGGGCGAAGCCATCTTCGGCGCCGCCCCGCAGAAGATCGACGGCGAGATCGTGGACGATCTGGAACAGGCGCTGCTGGCGGGCAAGATCGCCTGCTATGCGCAGGGTTTCGGCCTGCTGTCGGCTGCGTCCGAGCAGTTCGGCTGGAACATCCCGTTGCCCGAAGTGGCGCGGGTCTGGCGCGCGGGCTGCATCATCCGCTCGTCGATGCTGGATGACATGGCGACTGCGCTGACCGAGACGCCGGACGAGAACCTGATGTTCGCGCCCTTCTTCGCGCAGCGGCTGAAAGAAAGCCACGGTGCCTTGCGCAAGGTGGTCTCGACCGCCGCACTGTCGGGCAACCCTGCCCCGGCGCTGAGCGCCGCGCTGGCCTATTTCGACACCATGCGCACCGCGCGCGGCACGGCGAACATGATCCAGGGGCAGCGCGACTTTTTCGGCCTGCACAGCTTCCAGCGGCTGGACGCGGAAGGCGCACACCACGGCCCTTGGGCCGGGTAAGCGCGCCTTACGACAGGTGCTTGAGCGCGGTGTAGGCCGCGCGATAGCGATCGTGCGCCTCGGCGAAAGCGGGGGCGAGTGCCTGCACCGGTTCGATGGTGCAGGCGATCTGCGGTGCGGTGGCCACTTCGGCTCCTGCGCCGGTTGCCGCCATCAGGCCCAGCCGCGCCGCGCCGAACGCCGCCCCGAAATCGCCTGCCGCCGGAACATCAACCGGCACGCCCATCGCGGTCGCGATGGCGGCGAGCCAGTATTCCGACCGGCTGCCACCGCCGACGGCAATCAGGCGGTCGATCCGCGTGCCGGTTGCTGCCAACGCTTTCTGGCAGTCGGCCAGCGCGAAGGTCACGCCCTCCAGCACCGCACGGGTCAGCGCCTGACGGTCCGCTGCGTGCTCCAGCCCGATCATCGCGCCGCGCACCTTCGAGTCGTTATGGGGTGTCCGCTCTCCGCCGAGATATGGCAGGAACAGTGCGCGACCGGGGGCCTCTAGATCCCCCAGGCTGCCGGTCAGCTCTGCGGCTGTCGCGCCGGTAAGCTTCGCGTACCATTCCAGCGCGTCAGTCGCGGCAAGGTTCACGCCCATCTGGTGCCAGGTTCCGGGCACCGCATGGCAGAACGTGTGCACGGCGGTTTCCGCATCCGGGCTGTAGGCGTCCGATGCCGCGAACAGCACGCCCGAGGTGCCGAGGCTGACAAAGGCCTGCCCGGCATGGACCACACCCACCCCGATGGCCGAGGCCGCGTTGTCCCCGCCGCCACCCGCGACCACGACTTCGCCAGTCATGCCCCAACGCTCGGCCAGTGCAGGGCGCAGCGCGCCGGAAACTTCCGAACCTTCGATCAGCCGGGGCATGTGATCGCGCGTCAGGCCCGACTTGGCCAGCAGCGCGTCGGACCAGTCCCGCGCGCCCGTGTCCAGCCAGCTTGTCCCGGCGGCGTCCGACATTTCACCCACCGCCTCGCCGGTCAGCCACAGGCGCAGGTAGTCCTTGGGCAGCAGCACCTTGGCGGTGCGCTCGAAGATATCGGGCTCGTTGCGCTTCACCCATTCCAGCTTGGGCGCGGTGAAACCCGGAAAGACGATGTTGCCCGAGACCTGCCGCCAGTCTGCGTCGGCGTCCATTTCTGCCGCCTCGACATGGCTGCGGGTATCGTTCCACAGGATACAGGGCCGCAGCACGTCGCCCGCGGCATTGACAAGCGTCGCGCCGTGCATGTGGCCTGACAGTCCTATCCCACGCACGCCCGTCAACGAATGTGCGGCGGCCAGTTGATCCAGTGCCTGCGAGACGGCGGCGACCCAATCCGCCGGGGATTGCTCGGACCAGCCGGGATGCGGGCGCGACACGGTCAGCGGCGCGCTCGCCTCGGCCAGGGGGGCCTGATCGGGACCGATCAGCAGCACCTTTACCCCCGAGGTCCCAAGATCGATCCCGATGTACATCACGCCGCCCTTTCCGGTTTCTTGCCCATGATGATCATGCTGAGGATGTCATCCTCTGTCACATCCTCGACCCGTTCGGTGCCGACAAGCTGGCCATTCTTCATCACCGAGACACGGTCGCACAGTTCCATCATCTCGCGGGTGTCGTGGCTGATCAGGAAGATGCCCAGTCCCTGGTTCTTCAGCTCCTGGATCAGGTCAGCGACCATCTTGGTCTCGTGCACGCCAAGGGCCGCGGTGGGTTCGTCCATGAGCAGGATGCGGGCATTGAAATAGACCGCGCGGGCGATGGCGACCGACTGCCGCTGACCGCCTGACAGGGCGCTGACCGGTTCCTTGATCTTGCGGAAGTTCGGGTTCAGCCGCGCCATGATCTTGCGCGTCTCGGCCTCCATCTTCGCATCATCGACAAGGCCCAGCGGGGTCACGATCTCGCGCCCCAGGAACAGGTTCGACGGCGCGTCGAGGTTATCCGCCAGCGCCAGCGTCTGGTAGATCGTCTCGATGTTGTAATGGCGCGCGTCGCGGGGGCTGTGGATCGTGGCCTTCTTGCCCTCTATCAGGATCTCGCCGGAATCGGCGCGATAGGCGCCGGACAGGATCTTGATCAGCGTCGACTTGCCCGCGCCGTTGTGGCCCAGCAGGCCCACGACTTCGCCGGGGTAGAGGTCGATCGACACGTGATCCACGGCGCGCACGCCGCCGAAGGCGATCGAGATGTCGCGCATCTCGACCAGCGGGGTGGTCTTGTCCGGGGTCATGAGCGTGCTCCCGTGCGCTTGCGATAGATGATGTCCACCAGGACGGCGACTACAAGAACCGCGCCGACGACGATGTTCTGCAGGGGCGCGTCCACGCCGACCATCGCCATGCCCGATTGCAGCGACTGCATGATCAGCGCGCCGAGGATAGCGCCATAGATCGTGCCGATGCCGCCCGACAGCGCCGTGCCGCCGATGACGGCCGCGGCGATCACACGCAGTTCGTCCAGCGTGCCGATGTCGTTCGAGTGGTTGGTCAGGCGGGCCGAGGCGACCACCGCCGACAGGGCGCACAGCGCCCCCATGATGGCGAAGATCTTGACGGTCAGAAGCCGGGTGTTGATGCCCGACAGTTCCGCTGCATCGGGGTTGCCACCGGTGGCGAAGATATAACGTCCCAGCCGGGTCCGCTTGGCCACCACGGTCATCACGATGGCGATGACGATCAGCAGAAGCACCGAATAGGGCAGGCCGTACGCCTCGGTATAGCCTTCGGGCAGGGTCTCGCCGCGCGCTTCGAAGATGCGGCGCAGGCGTCCGTCGGGCACCTGGTAGGAATTCAGGATCCAGATGAAGCCAAGGATCACCGCCGAGACGATGCCGGCAAGCGTGATCTCGGCCCATATCGGCTTGACCGGGAACTCGTGCGCGACCTTGTTGCGGCGGGCCGAGAACAGCAACCAGATGGCGGCGGCGCAGCCGATAAGGCCGACGATCCAGCTGCCGGTCGCGCCCAGGGTGCCGCCGATGCCGCCCAGCTTGCGGAAATTCTCGTCCAACGGGCCGATAGTCTGGCCGTTGGTCAGGTACCAGGCGACGTTGCGCCAGACCAGCAGGCCGCCCAGCGTCACGATGAAGGCCGGGATCGCCAGGTATCCCACCAGCCAGCCGTGGAACGCGCCGATGGCGATGCCGGTCACAAGACCGGCGACCACGGCGATCCATGCGGTTGCCGGATGACCCAGCCCCAGGCCCAGCCATTCGGGAACCACCAGCGTCTGCGTCATGGCCATCACGGCCGAGCAGGTTGCCAGCAGCGAGCCGACCGACAGGTCGATGTGCCGGGTGACGATCACGAAGACCATGCCGGTCGCCATGATGGCGACGCTGACCGTCTGGATCGTCAGGTTGAAGATGTTGCGCGGCGTCAGGAACCGGCCATCGGTGATCAGGTGGAAGCCCACCGCAAGCACCACGAAGGCGCCGATCATGCCCAGAAGGCGGGTGTCCAGTTCCAGCGTTTCGAAGAAGTTGCGGCGCTGCGGCGACGGCACGTCGGCCGTTTGCGTGTCGCTCATGACGATGTCCCGGGGGTTCGGGGCGGCCGCCCGTCAACGGGGGCGGCCGCCGGTCACAGGATCAGCAGATCAGTTGCAGGGCGAGGGGCCGTTCGAGACGCCCTGGCACAGCGCGTCCTTCTCGATCCAGCCCGCGTCCACGACCGCGTCCAGGTTGTCGGCGGTTACCGGAACCGGCTTCAGGAACTTGGCCCACAGCGTGGTGCCGGCCGGCGAGGTCCATTCCTCGGCGCCTTCGATGTCGGACATCGCGGTGCCCTTTGCCATGGCGACGGCGATCTCGCCCGCGGCCTTGCCCAGTTCGCGGGCGTCCTTCCAGACGCTGACGGTCTGGGTGCCCAGTGCCACGCGGTTCAGCGCGGCGTGGTCGCCGTCCTGGCCCGATACGGGGATGCCTTCCATGCCCTGCGCCGTCAGTGCCGCGACGACGCCGCCGGCGGTGCCGTCGTTCGAGGCGACGACCGCATCGACGTTGTTGTCCTGCGCGGTCAGGATCTGCTCCATGTTGCGCTGGGCGTTGGCAGGCAGCCAGCCGTCGGTATAGGCCTCGCCCACGATGGTGATCGCGCCGCTGTCGATGGCCTCTTGCAGAACTTCCTGCTGGCCGCCGCGCAGGAAGTCAGCGTTCGGATCGGTGGGCGAACCCTTGATCATGACGTAGTTGCCTTCCGGCGCGGCCTCGAGCACGGCGCGGGCCTGCATCCGGCCAACCTCGACGTTGTCGAAGGTCAGGTAGAAGGCGCGGTCATCCTCGATCAGGCGGTCATAGCCGACGACGGGAATGCCCTCGTCCGCTGCGGCCTGCACGGCTGGGCGGATCGCGTCGGAATCCTGTGCCAGGATGATCAGCGCGTCGGCGCCCTGGGCGATCAGGCTTTCCACGTCCGACAGTTGCTTGGACGAGGACGACTGCGCGTCCGTGCTGACATAGGCGACGCCCGCGGCATCCAGGGCCGACTTTATCGCGGCTTCGTCGGTCTTCCAGCGCTCCTCCTGGAAATTGGACCAGCTCACGCCCACGGTAATGTCCTGGGCCATAGCAGGTGACAATAAACAGATCGCGGCAATTCCCG
>JBFHFG010000099.1:0-8203 GCA_041583815.1 Halovulum sp. | reverse complement strand
GGGCAGCTTCCCCCCGGACTTACAGGCGCCTCGGGGCGGTAGCCGCCCGCGTGCCTTTACCGCGCCCGCCGGGTCTGCCGCATCAGCAGGATACCCGCGACGGTCACCGCCAGCGCGACGATCCCGATGATGATCGTGGCCAGCGCGTTCACATCCGGGCTCACACCCAGCCGGACCTTGGAAAAGATCACGATCGGCAGTGTCGAGGCCCCCGGCCCGGTTGCAAAGCTCGCCACCACCAGGTCGTCCAGCGACAAGGTGAAGGCAAGCAGCCAGCCCGCGACCAGCGCCGGGGCGATGACCGGCAGGGTGATGTCGAAGAACACCCGCACCGGCCCAGCGCCCAGGTCGCGCGCGGCCTCTTCCAGGCTTTCGTCCATGTCGGTCAGCCGCGACTGCACGATGACCGCCACATAGGCCAGGCAAAATGTCGTGTGCGCGATCACGATGGTCAGCACGCCGCGCCCCTTGGGCCAGCCGAGCGCCTGCTCCATCGACACGTAGAGCAGCAGCAGCGACAGGCCCAGAAGCACCTCGGGCATCACCAGCGGGGCGGCGGTCATGCCGCGCAGAACGGGCTTGCCCCAGAACGCCCCGAAACGCACCAGAACGAAGGCCGCCAATGTTCCGAACACCACCGCCAGCGAGGCGCTGATCAGCGCCACCCGCAGGCTGACCCAGACCGCGCTGATCACCTGCTCGTCGCGCAGCAACTCGCCGTACCACTTGGTCGAGAACCCCGCCCAGACCGTCACCAGTTTCGACGCGTTGAAGCTGTAGACGACCAGGCTGACGATTGGCACCCACAGGAAGACAAAGCCGAAACCCGCCGTCAGCCACAAGAACCAGGACCGTCCCATCACGCGCGCTCCAGGTGTTTCTGCAGGAACAGGATCGGGATCACGATCAGCGCCAGCATTGCCACCGCCACCGCGCTGGCCACGGTCCAGTCGCGGGCCGAGAAGAACTCGTTCCACAGCACCTGCCCGATCATCAGCGTGTCCGGCCCGCCCAGCAGCGCCGGGATCACGAACTCGCCGATCGCCGGGATGAACACCAGCATCGAGCCCGCGACGATCCCCGGCAGCGATAGCGGCAGGGTGATCTTCAGGAAGGTCACCGCCGGATGCGCACCCAGGTCGGCGGATGCCTCCAGCAGCGCATCGTCCAGTTTCGACAGCACCGCATAGAGCGGCAGGATCATGAACGGCAGATAGGTGTAGACGATGCCCACGTAGACCGCGAAATCTGTCTGCCGCATCACCAGCGGCTCGCCGATCAGGCCCAGCCACAGCAGCAGTTGGTTGATTGGCCCGGTCGGGTTCATCAGCCCCACCAGCGCATAGACCCGCAGCAGGAACGAGGTCCAGAACGGCAGGATCACCAGGAAAAGCAGCACCGTGCGCCAGGGCTCGCGCGCCCGCGCAATGGCATAGGCCATGGGATAGCCAATCAGCAGCGCCAGAATCGTCGAGAAGAACGCGAACCGGATCGAGCTGAGATAGGCGTTGATGTACAGGCTGTCCGACAGCAGGAAGGCAAAGTTCTCCAGATCGCCGGTGAACTTGCCATCCTCCCAGATAGGTGTGTAGGGCGGCCGCGCCAGCGCCGGGTCCGCCAGCGAGATCCGGGCAACCTCGAGGAACGGCAGCAGAAAGAAGATCCCCAGCCACAGCATCGGGATCGCCACCACCAGCCAGCGCCGCCAGGTCATGCGCATGGCCCCCGTGGCAACCGCCGTGTTGGCCGCGATGTCGCCCCTCGCGCTCATGCCGTCAGTACCACGCCGGCATCAGCAGAGAACCCCACGTGGACCGTCTCGTCCCAGGTGATCGGCCGCGCCTCCAGCCCGTGGTTCGCCTGGCTTACCTTGATCGTGCGCCCGCCCGGCAGCGCCAGCTTGTAGATCGTCACGTCGCCCATGTAGGCATAGTCCACTACCGACGCCGTCAACTGGTTATCGGCGCCGGTCGGCTCGCGGGTCAGGGTCATTTTCTCGGGGCGGACGGCAACGGCGACCTGCTGGTTTGCGCTCAGCCCCTCGACCGGTTTGACCAGCACCGGACCGTCGGCGGTCTGCACGCGCATCGCGTCGGGCGCGGCGATGTCCACCTTGCCTTCGAATATGTTCACCGTCCCGATGAAATCCGCGACGAAGCGGTTCGCGGGCCGCTCATAGACCATCCGCGGCTCGTCCACCTGGCGGATCTGTCCGGCGTCCATCACCCCGATCCGGGTCGCCAGGGTCATCGCCTCTTCCTGGTCGTGCGTCACGACGATGAAGGTGATGCCCAGCCGGTCCTGGATGTTCATCAGCTCGAACTGGGTTTCCTCGCGCAGCTTCTTGTCGAGTGCGCCGAGCGGTTCGTCCAGCAACAGCAGCTTGGGCCGCTTGACCAGCGAGCGGGCCAGCGCCACGCGCTGCCGCTGCCCGCCCGAAAGCTGGTGCGGCTTGCGCTTCTCCATGCCCTTGAGCTGCACCAGGCGCAGCATCTCGGCGGTCTTGTCCATCGCCTCGGCGCGGCCCATGCCCTCGCGCCGCAGGCCGTAGGCGACATTGGCCTCGACGCTCATGTGCGGGAACAACGCGTAGGACTGGAACATCATGTTCGTGGGGCGCACCTCGGGGGGCACGTTCGACAGGTCCTGCCCGTCGATCTCGATACTGCCCGAAGTTGGCGTCTCGAAGCCCGCCAGCATTCGCAGCAGGGTAGACTTGCCGCACCCCGATCCGCCCAGCAGGCAGAATATCTCGCCCTTCCAGATGTCGAGCGAGACGTCATTGACGGCCTCTACCTCGGCGAAGCGCTTGGTGATGTTGCGAATCCGCACGAACGGCTGTTCCGACGCGCTGCGCCAGGGTTTGCGTTCACCGGCCGTCAGTGCCGAAGGCTGAGGGGGGATCTGGGTCATGGAGCCTGCCGATAAGGTCCGGCCGGCCCCTCAACGGGACCGGCCGGAACGGGTTACTGACCGGTGGTGACGCGGGTCCACAGCCGGGTGACGACCCGGTCCGTGCGGCTGTCATAGACCGGCGCGGTCCACAGCTTTTCCTTGACCTCGGGCGTCGGGAAGATGCCGGGGTCCGAGGTGATCTCTTCGTCGATCAGTGGATAGGACGCCTCGTTCGCACTGGCGTACCAGACGTAGTTGGTGATGTCGGCGTTGATCTGCGGGTCCATCGTGAAGTTGATAAAGGCATGCGCCGCATCCGGGTTTGGCGCGTCAACCGGGATCGCCAACATGTCGAACCACACCAGCGCGCCTTCGTTCGGGATCGTGTAGACGATCTCGACGCCGTTCTCGGCCTCGGCCGCGCGGGCCTGGGCCTGGAACAGGTCGCCCGACCAGCCGACCGACACGCAGACGTCGCCGTTCGCAAGATCGGTGATGTACTGCGACGAGTGGAAATAGCGGATGTGCTCGCGCACCCCGGCGATCACCTCGGCGCCCTTCTCAAGGTCGTCCGGATCGGTCGAGCGCGGGTCCAGCCCGATATAGGCCATCGCAGCGGGGATCATTTCGGTCGGCGCGTTGAGCAGGGTCACGCCGCAATCCGCCAGCTTGCTGACGACTTCGGGATCGAAGATCAGCGCCCAGCTGTCGGTCGGTGCGTCCTCGCCCAGGCGCTCGGTCACCATGCCCTCGTTATAGGCGTAGCCGGTCGTGCCCCACTGGTAGATCACGCCGTACTCGTTGCCCGGATCATAGGCCGAGGCCTGCTCCATCAGTGCGGCGTCCATGTTCGACAGGTTCGGCAGCTTGGACTTGTCCAGCTTCTGATAGGCGCCAGCGGCAGCCTGACGCTGCAGGAAGTCCGAGGTCGGCACGACCACGTCATAGCCCGAGTTCCCGGCCAGCATCTTCGCCTCGAGCACCTCGTTCGAGTCGTAGACATCGTAGTTCGGCGTGATGCCGGTCTCGGCCTCGAACTTCTCGAGCGTGTCCTCGGCGATGTAGTCCGACCAGTTGTAGATGTTCACCGTCTCCTGCGCGGCCAGCGGGCCTGCGACGAGCGCGGTGGTCAGGGTCAGCGCGATGGGGGTTTTCATGAGCGGTCTCCCGTGCTCCCGGTTGCAGTCATATCCCCAGCCGATCACGCAGGCCGTACCACCAGCTACCCGCGACCGAATAGGGAACTCTCAGCGCCTGCCCGCCCGGAAACGGGCTCCACGGCAGGTTGGCAAATGTGTCGAAGCGCGACAAGTCGCCGGTGATCGCCTCGGCAAGGATGCGCCCGAACAGGTGGCTGCCGGTGATGCCGTGCCCCGAGTAACCATGCGCAAAATAGGTCGATGGACCCAATCGCCCCAACTGTGGCACGCGGCTGAAGGTCAGCGCGAAATTGCCCGACCAGGCGTGGGTTAGCCGCACGCCTTTGAGCTGCGGAAAGACCTTTTCCAGGTTTGGCCGCAGCTTGTTCTCGATGTCTCTCGGGGTTGAGCCGCCATAGACCGTGCCGCCGCCGAACAGCAGCGAGCCATCCGCCGCCAGCCGGAAATAGTCCAGGATATAGCGCAGATCCTCGACGCAGAGATCGGTCGGCAACAGCTCCTTCGCCCGGTCACCCAGCGGTTCGGTCGCCACGATCTGGGTCGAAGCCGCCAGCACCCGGGTCGACAGTTCCGGCACCGTGCGGCCCAGGTAGGCGTTCCCGCACAGCACCAGCGTCCGCGCGGTGATCCGGCCCGCGTCGGTGACCACCACCGGCTTGTCCGCCGAGGTGTCGACCGAGCGCACCACGCTGCGCTCGTGGATCACGCCGCCCAGGGATTCCACCGCCGCTGCCTCGCCCAGCGCCAGGTTCAGCGGATGCAGGTGCCCACCCGACCAGTCGATCATGCCGCCGACATAGGCGTCGGTGCCGACGTGCTTGCGAACGCCGTCGCGGTCCAGCAATTCGTGGTCGTCCATGCCGTATTCGGACCAAAGGTGGCGCTTGGCCTCCAGTTCCTGCATCTGCCGGTCGGTATAGGCGGCGAACAGGTTGCCCGGCTTCAGGTCGCAGGCGATGCCATAGCGGTCGACCCGGTCGCGGATGATCTGCCCGCCCTCGGTCACAAGCCCGCCAACGAAGGCCTGCACGCGCGGCCCGTAAAGCCGCCCGATCTTGTCGAGCGGCGCATTGATCCCGTTGACCAGTTGCCCGCCGTTGCGCCCCGAGGCGCCCCAGCCGACACGCGCCGCCTCGACCAGTGTGACCTTGTGGCCCTGCTCGGCCAACGTCAGCGCGCAGGACAGGCCGGTATAACCCGCGCCAACGACGCAGATGTCGGCCTCGACCTCGCCCCGAACGGGCGGACGCTCGGGTGCCGGATTGGCCGTCGCGGCGTAGTGAGAGGCGGGATATGCCCCGTCGGGCGGGAAAGTCATTCAGACAACCTCGAGGTAGCTGTCGATTTCCAGCCGCGTCATCTGTGCCCGGAAACGGGCCAGTTCCTGCGCCTTGCAATCGGCAAATATGTCGACAAGCGGCTTGGGAAAGGCCCGCGCCGGGATCTCGGACTCGCGGAAGGCGGTGATCGCCTCGTGCCAGCTTGTGACGAGCGATGGTCCCTCGCTGCCCGGCAGGGGCGGTTCCATCTTGCGTTCGATCCCGTCCAGGGCCGAAGCCAGGATGGCTGCGATCACCATGTAGGGGTTGGCATCCGACCCGGCCAGACGATGCTCCATCCGCCGCGCGACACCGGGCCCGCCGGGCACCCGCAGCGAGACGAAGCGGTTCTCGTAATCCCACTCCACCCGATTGGGCGCATGCGGCTCGGGCGAGATCCGGCGATAGGAATTCAGGTGCGGCGCGAACACCAGCAGCATCGGCGCCATCGCCTCCAGGCAGCCGGCGAGGGCATGGCGCAGCAGGTCGCTGCCCTCGTCGGTGCCATTGTCGAAAACGTTCTGCCCCTGCTCGTCCACAAGGCTGATATGCACGTGGAACCCGTTGCCCGATGCCTCGGGATAAGGCTTGGCCATGAAGGTCGCGGCCAGCCCGTGCTTGCGCGCAGTGCCCCGGATCAGGTGCTTCAGCAGGGCGGCGTCGTCGGCGGCGGCCAGCACGTCGTCGTGATGGTTCAGCGCGATCTCGAACTGACCGGGGCTGGCTTCGGCAATGGCCGAGGCGAGGCTGATCCCGGCGGCCTCGGCGGCGCGGAAGATGTCCTCCAGCACGCCCTCGAAATTGTCGATGTCGGCGATGGCGTTGATGTTGTCGGCCATCACCCGACGCCCGGTGCCGGGGGTGTTGGGCGGCGCGGGCCGTGCCTCCTGCGGGTCGACGAAATGGAACTCGACCTCGGTTCCCACGACGGCGCGCAGGCCCATGCCCTTGGCGCGCTCGGCCACGGCGGCCAGCGCGTGGCGCACGTCCAGCGGGTTCGGTTCTCCGGTGTCGGTGAAAGACCACAGCGGAAGCAGCGCAGCCGGGTGCGCCAGCCAGTCCACCATCAGCGGCATCCGGCCCGTGGGACGGCACAGCCCGTCGCTGTCGCCCGCCATCAGGAACGGGCTGCCCTCGACATCCCGGCCCCAGATATCCAGCGCGGCGACGGTCAGCGGCATCCGCATCTGCCCCCGCCCCGCCTTGCCCGCGTCGGCCACGGGAATGCGCTTGCCGCGGAAGCAACCGTTGATGTCACACAACACGACCTGAAGGCTCGCAAGCTCGGGGCGTGCGGCGATCCAGTCATTCAATTTCAGGGTCCAAGGATCACTCATGAATTTGGACGCTAGCAGCAAGTTTGCGCCGCACAAGTGGAATTACGATGACGCAACACACCCCAAGGACATTGCGCTGCGCCCCGGTTTCGGGCCAGTTATGCGCGAGAATACGAAACGGGGGAAACGCACGGCATGGAAGCCAGCCTTTTCAAGGAAATGACCTGCGCATTGGGCGAGGGCCCGCTGTGGGACGAGGACCGGCTCTGGTTCTTCGATATCACCGGGCTGAACGTGGGCGGGCCGCGGCTCTATTGCCTGTCCGAGGACGGTGCCGTGACCGAGAACTGGGACGGAGAGCGGATCTCGACCGCCGCAGCGCGCACCACCAAGGGCGGGCTGCTGGTCGCGACCGAGACCGACCTGATGCACTTCGACCCGGTGCGCGGCACCGCCGACAGCATCTGCCCGCTTGAAGCCGACAACCCGGCGACCCGCTCCAACGACGGCCGCGCCGACCCGCAGGGCGGGTTCTGGATCGGCACCATGGGCAAAAGCGCGGAACACGAGGCCGGCGCGATCTACAGGTTCTACAAGGGAGAGCTGCGCGCGCTGCGCAAGGGCGTGACGATTCCCAACGCGATCTGCTTTGCCCCGGACGGCTCCGAGGCGTTCTTTGCGGACACGCGGCTGAAGACGATCTATCGCTGGCGGCTGGACCAGGACGGCTGGCCGGTCGGCGCCCCGGCGGAATTCCACGTCATGGAAGGCGGCGACAACCCGGACGGCGCGATCGTGGACGAGACCGGTTCCCTGTGGGTCGCGGTCTGGGGCGGCTGGCGCGTGCAGCGCATCAGCCCCGACGGCGTCGCGCGCGAGCAGATCCGCCTGCCCGTGTCCAACGTCACCTGCCCCGCGCTGACGCCCGAGGGCCGGATGTACATCACCACGGCGCGGCAGGGCCTGCAGCCGTCCGACCTGGAAAAGCAGCCGCTGGCGGGTTCGATCTTCATGGCCGACATCCCCCAACGCGGCCTGCCCGAACCGATGGTGTGGCTGTGATGGACGCGAACGCTCTTCTGCGCGACCTGTTCGCCGCCGCCGTCGATGCCGCGCTGCCCAAGCACATCGTGCCTCCCTTCATTCCCGACCGGGTACCGGGCCGGCTGGTCGTCGTCGGCGCGGGCAAGGCATCCGCCGCGATGGCTGCCGTTGTCGAAGCACATTACGACGGACCGATGTCCGGGCTTGTCGTGACCCGCTACGACCATGCCGTGCCTTGCAAGCACATCGAGATTGTCGAGGCCGCCCACCCGGTGCCCGACGCCGCCGGGGCCGAAGGCGCACGCCGGATGCTGGACCTGCTGAACGGCCTCGGTGAGGACGACGTGGTGCTCGCACTGATCTCGGGTGGCGGCTCGGCACTGCTGACGCTGATGACCGAGGGGCTGAATCTGGAAGACGCGGTGACGCTGAACAAGGCGCTGCTGGGCTCGGGCGCGGGAATCGACGCGATGAACTGCGTCCGCCGGCACCTGTCGCAAAGCAATGG
>JBFHFG010000098.1:0-8276 GCA_041583815.1 Halovulum sp. | reverse complement strand
GCGCTTCAGGCCACCGGCGGAGAGCTGGACCTGGCGATCGAGGGCAGCGGTTACCTGGAGGTGGCGCTGCCGAATGGCACCTCGGCCTATACCCGCGATGGCGCGCTCAAGCGGTCGGGCGACGGGGTGATCGTGACCTCGGACGGTCACGAGACGGTGCCGCCCATCACCATCCCCGAGGATGCCCGCGCCGTGACAATCAACCCGGATGGCGAGGTCTATGCCAGTTTTGACGACGAGGTCGATCCGCAGCTTCTGGGAACGCTGACGCTTGCAAATTTCGTCAACCAGAAGGGGCTGGAGGCGATGGGTGGCAACCTTTACCTGGAAACGCCCGCGTCGGGCCAGCCGCTGATCGGCGCCCCTGGGGAAGACGGCCGCGGTACGCTGAGGCAGGGTTATCTCGAGGCATCCTCGGTCGATGCTGTGCGCGAGATCAGCGACCTGATTTCGGCCCAGCGCGGGTATGAGCTGAACGCCAAGGTCATCACCGCGGCGGACCAGATGTTGGGTGCGACCACCCAGATCCGCTGATGAAGTCGCGCGCCATCCTGTTCCTGGCTTCCCTGCTGCTGCCCGAGCCGTTGCATGGGCAGGTGCTGGTCGTGAACCGCACCTTGCCGGCGCAGACGGTGATCGGTCCGCAGGACGTCAGCCTGCAGGATGGCGAGATCCCCGGAACGCATAGCGTGATCGAAGAGGTTGTCGGCCTTGAAACCCGCGTGACGCTTTACCCGGGCCGACCGGTGCGGGTGGGCGATCTTGGGCCGGCGGCGGTGATCGAACGGAACGAGATCGTCACATTGCGTTTCCGCTCGGGGGCGCTGGTGATCGAAACCGATGGTCGGGCGCTGGATCGCGCCGCGCTGGGCCGCGGCGTGCGGGTGATGAACCTGGGGTCGCGCACGACCGTGACCGGGACCGTGCGCGGCCCCGGCGTTGTGGAGGTAGGACGATGAAACGCCTGATTGCGCCGCTCGCGCTGGTGCTTGCGACCATTTCGGCATGCGACCGGCTGGAGAATGTCGGCAAGGAGCCGGCGTTCTCGCCGGTGGACGCCCCGGCGAACCCTGTGGCCGTCGGCGTTGCGCCGGCCCGCGCCGCCATTGCCGCCGCCCCGCCGGTCGAGGCGCGGATCGGGCAGGAACGGGCCTCGCTCTGGCGGTCCGGCCCGTCGTCGCTGTTCGGGGACCGTCGCGCCAGCCGAGGCGGCGACATCCTGACAGTGTTGATCGAGATTGATGACGAAGCGCAGATCCAGAATTCCAGTTCGCGCTCGCGTTCGGGATCGGATAGCCTGGCGATCCCGCAGTTGGTGGGAATCCCGCAAAAGCTGGACCGTTTGCTTCCCGATGGCGCGTCGTCTTCCAACCTGGCGGATCTGAGCTCTACTTCGGCATCCGCGGGCGAGGGCGCGGTGCAGCGGAACGAGCGTATCGCGCTTCGCGTGGCCGCCACGGTGGTCGACGTGCTGCCGAACGGCCACCTTGTGATCCAGGGCAGCCAGGAGGTTCGCGTCAACTACGAACTGCGGGATCTGCAGGTCGCGGGGATCGTGCGGCCCGAGGATATCTCGCGTCAGAACACCATCACCTATGACAAGATCGCCGGAGCCCGGATCGCCTATGGCGGGCGCGGCCAGATCAGCGACATGCAGCAGCCGCGCTATGGCCAGCAGGTGCTGGACATCGTGCTGCCCTATTGAGCGAGGCCGCAATGGCGAAACTGATACCGATGGTCCTGATCCTGGTCGGCCTGGGCGGGGGCGTTGCCGCCGGACTGGTGTTGAAGCCCGGCGAACCCGCCTGCGATCCGGACCATCCTGAAGCCGAGGATGGAGCCGAAGTCGCGGCCTGCGAGCACGCAAAAAAGATGGATGACCACCACAAGGGCGGGACGACCGAGTTTGCCGACCTGAAACGCCAGTTCGTCGTGCCGATCGTCAAGGATGACAAGGTCGGCGCGCTGGTCGTCGCCTCGCTTTCGGTCGAGGTTGCCGAGGGCCAGGCCGAGCATGCGTTCTCGCGCGAGCCGAAACTGCGCGATGCGTTCCTGAACGTGTTGTTCGTTCATGCGCATTCCGGCGGTTTCGACGGGTCTTTCACCTCGCGCACCGCGATGGCCGATCTGAAGGCCCGCCTGGTCGAGGCCGCCCGCCCGGTAGTCGGTGACGGGCTGCGCGACGTTCTGATTACCGAGATCGTGCGTCAGGACCTCTGACGGCGAAGCCGGGCCGGGCGGCGGGCTTAGTCCTGTCGCGTGGCGGGCGGCGCGTCGTCTTCGCGGCGTTGCCTGTCCCGGGCCTGACGCTGCTTCAGCGAGTCGGCGACATTTTCGAGTGCAAGTTCGCGGCCATGAGCGATTGCCAGGTCCTGCCGCGCCGGTTCCAGAGACGCCTCGGTCTGCCGAAGTGCCTGAGTGACGGTCGTGCGCCGCTGTAGCCGCCACTGCTCGCGCGCCGCGGCCGCGGTCAGCAGCCCCGGATCGAACGCGCCACTTTCGGGCAGCACACCGGCCGGAGCGCGCAGACACACCTCCTCAGCGCAGAGGGCGTTGCGCCGGGCCATCTGCCTGGCCAGTTCTGCCTCGGCCTTGCGGCGGCGCAGGGTCGCCAACTGCTGCAACCGGGCGATCGCGGCTGGTGTCATCACAGTCCTCCGTTCCGTTCGCGCATCCGGCGGCGCATGTCTTCGGCAAAGCGGATGGCAGCGGCGACCGCGCGGTAAAGCTCGGGCGGGATCTCTTGTCCGATGTCCACGGTGGCATGCAATGTCCGTGCCGTTGGCGGATCGCGATGGATCGGGATGCCGGATTCGCTTGCCATTTCGCGGATCCGCAAGGCGATCTCGTCTGTGCCCTTGGCCACGCATTTCGGGGCCGAGCCGCGCTTGCGCGTCCAGGCCAGCGCGACGGCGTAATGGGTCGGGTTGACCACCACCACGTCGGCGCGGGGCACGTCCGAAAGCATCCGGTTGGTCGCGATCTCGGTCGCGCGGCGTCGGCGTTTGGCCTTCACCGCCGGATCGCCCTCGGATTCCTTGGTTTCGTCGCGCAGTTCCTGGAGGGTCATCTTCAGCTTGCGGCGGTGATCGAAGTTCACCCAGGCCAGGTCCAGCGCGGCGATCACGATCGACAGCAGCGCCACGCCGATCAGCAGCTTCTGCACCAACGACAGCATCAGCGCGGACGCCCCCGCCGGAGTGCCGCGAAGCGACCCGATCACCGCATCGCTTTCCGAGGACAGAAGAACGACGACCAGCACTGTGACGGCGGACATCTTCACTAGGCGCTTCGCGAATTCCATCAGCCCCGTGGGGCCGAACTTGTTCCTGATCGACGTAAGGGGCGACAGGCGCGACAGCTTGGGGTGCAGCTTGTCACCCGCGACGACGATGGCGCGCTGTGCTATCAGCGAGCCCACGGCGCCCAGCGCCGGCAGCAGAAACAGTGGCGAGATGGCCCCGAGGATTTCCCCCAGGATGCCGCCAAGCTGGGCACGACCGCCGGGGCCCAGCACCACGCCGGTCAGTTGGTCCGACTTGGCCAGCATGGCGGCCAGCCCCGCGCCCGTACCCGACATCAGCGCACTGCCACCGGCAGCGGCGCCGACCAGCAGGCCAAGGTAGACAGCGGCGACGGTCGCCTCGTCCGATTTCGCGATGTCGCCCTTGCGTCGGGCATCGTCCAGACGTTTCTGTGACGGCTCGTGGGATTTCTCGCCGCTGTCTGCGTTGCCCTGGCTCACCGTGGCATGCCGGAGGTGTGGGGACCGGACGTGAACGGGTTCGCCAGAACGTCGTCCAGTCGGCCGGACCAGACACCCAGCATGACTGGCGCGGCAAGCATGAACAGAAGCAGGGTTCCCCCGGTGATGACCGGTGCGCCGATGAAGGCGACCATCAACTGGGGCATCGCACGGTTTATCGCGCCCAGCGCCAGGTTATAAAGCAACGCGGCGATCATGAACGGCGCGGCGAGAGTGAAGCCCAGTGCAAACCCGGCGGTCGCGTGGCTCAGCCCCCAGGCGCCGACATCCGCGCCGGGCAGCGCCGCCCCGATCCCGAGGGTGCCGTAGCTGGCGATGATCCCCGCTGCGACCTTGATGTGCAGCCCCAGCGACATCGCCAGCGCAAGGCCGGCCATCATCAGCCCGTTGCCCATTGCCGGCAGCGGGTCGGGTGCCAGTCCCGGTCCGGCCATCTGGGCCAGCGCCGTGGATTGCCCGGCAATCGAACCGGCAAGCTGCAGCGCGTGCACCAGCAGCCGGGCCGCAAGGCCGACCAGCAGGCCGATGGCGGTTTCGGTCAGCACCAGCGCCGCGAAACGCGGTACGCCGACCGCCGCGGGAATGGCGCTCGTATCGATGGCGGGCACCACGATCATGGTCAGCGCCAGCGCACACGCCAGCTTGATCCGCATCGGCAGGAAGGTCTCGCCGAAGGCGGGCATCAGACCGACCGCCGCGCCCAGCCGGACGAAAATCAAGCCGGCGGCCAGCAACTCCGCTTCGAGCATGTCGAGCACGGCCTGAAGTAGGTCGAACATGCTCAGGCGACCCCGACCATGGCAGGCTTGCGGTCGGTCCCGATCTCTTCGAAGGACAGGACAGGGGCGCGAATGCCCTTGGCGTTCAGCACGGTCTGCACGAACCGGCGCCGTCGGCCCGACGTGACCACCGCCGGATACCGCCCACCGCGCGCCGCATCGCCCAGCCGCCCCGCCACGCTTTCCGCAAGGCGGTTGAACTCGCCCGGCGGAAGCGCGACGTCCAGCGCACCACCGGGGCCTTCGATCTGGTGCTGGGTGAACAGCTCCTCCCAGGCGGGACCAAGTTGCACCAGGGGCAGGGCGCCATCGGGTTCTTGCAGGCCGGCGGTGATCTGAAAGCCCAACCTGCGCCGGACATGTTCGCACAGCGCCTCGGGTTGGGCGGTGGCCTGGTTCATCTCGCCAATCGCCTCGAGGATCACCGGCAGGTTGCGGATCGAGACCTGTTCGGCCAACAACAGGCGCAGCACCGCCTGCAACTGGTCCACGGGCACCTTGTCGGGGATGTATTCGTCGACTATCCGGCGGTTCGCCGCTGCGCGCGCCGGGTCGGACGGATTGACGAATTCATCCAGCAGACGGCGCATGGTGCGACGGGTGAACAGCCTTGCGAAGTTCTGTTTCAGGACCTCCAGCAGATGGGTCGCGATCACCTCGGTCGGGGTGACGACCGAGAAGCCCGCGAGCGAGGCAGCCTCTTGTTCTGCCGGGGCGATCCAGCGGGCGGGGGCACCATAGACCGGCTCGGCCACATCGCGGCCAGCGGGTTCCGCCGGGGCGGCATCGGCGGTCAGCATCAGCACGCTATCGCGTTCTATCGTACCGCGGGCCGTCTCTACCCCCTGGATGCGGATGGCGTAGGTTCCGTTCGGAAGCGATGGATTGTCGGTCAGCCGTATTTCGGGCAGCACGAAGCCGAATTCCTGCGCAACATGGTGGCGCATGTTGACGATGCGGGCGTCCAGACCGGTCGCCTGCTCCATCACCGTGGAAACGAGATCGGCCGAGAATTCGAGGTGGATCTCGTCCAGGTCCAGCATGTCGCCCAGCTTCTTCTGCGGCGGGCCGGCGGGTGCGACCTCGGGCGCCTTGGCCTTCTCGGCGGCGGCACGGGCGGCGCGGCGCGCGGCCTCGCCCCCAGCGGCCAGGATCGCGGCCCCGGCAAGGAAGGGGGCCAGCGGCAGGCCGGGGATCAGGGCGAACAGGGCCATCAGGCCTGCCACGGTGAAAAGCGCGGTGGGGTGCGCGCCAAGCTGGCGCAGCATGGCCCGGTCGGCGGCCCCTGCGGCGCCGCCCTTGGACAGCAGGATGGCGGTGGCGATCGAGATGATCACCGCCGGGATCTGGCTGACCAGACCGTCGCCCACGGTCAGGATGGCATAGGTCTCGAACGCGCGGCTCATCGGCATGCCGTGCGCGAAGACACCGATGGCCAGCCCCATGACCAGATTCAGCAGCGTGATCAGCAACCCCGCCACCGCGTCGCCCTTGACGAATTTCGAGGCGCCGTCGAGCGAGCCGAAAAAAGTCGTCTCCTCTTGCTCGCGGGCGCGACGCTCGCGGGCGTCGTCATGGCTGATCGCGCCCGAGGCGAGGTCGCTGTCGATCGCCAGCTGCTTGCCCGGCATCGCGTCCAGCGCGAAACGCGCGCCTACTTCGGCCATGCGGCCCGCGCCCTTGGTGATGACGATGAAGTTGACGATCAGCAGCACGCCGAAGACGACCAGCCCCAGGAAGAGGGAGCCACCCATGACGAACATGGCGAACCCCTCGATCACGCCACCGGCTGCCGAGGTGCCCTTGTGCCCGCTGCCGATAATCAGCTTGGTCGAGCTGACGTTCAGCGAAAGCCGCAGCATCAACGAGGATAGAAGGATCATCGGGAACGCCGAGAAATCCAGCGGCCGTTCGATGAACAGCGTGACCGTGAAGATCAGGATCGCCAGTCCGAACGAGGCGGACAGGCCAAGGTCCAGCACGATGGCGGGCATCGGCAGGACCATCATCACGATCACAGCCATCAACGCGATGGATAGCATGACTGTCGGCTGGAACAGGCGCGTGGCGCTCATCTGCGCGTCCTCAGTACAGGGGGCCGCGAGGGGCGGCCAGGATCGGCGCGCCGGCCGGAAGGGCCAGAACCGCGGACAGGCTGCCCATCGGCGCTGCGCTGGGCGGGCTTACGACGGGACTGTTGGGATAGTGCTGGGCGCGTGCGACCCGCTGCTCGACCGGTTGTGGCAGGGGGGCGGGTTCCAGCGGAACGGGCGGCGGTGCCTCGCCGGACAAACGCGCCAGGATCCGTTCAAACCGGGCCTTGTAGCGGTCGGCGTACTTGGGTGTGCGCGAGTGATAGGCCCCGGCGGATTTCGACCAGGACCCGGTTTCCGCATAAAGGCGCTTGAGGAATTGCGCGGCATAGAGCGCGTTGCTGTAGGGGTCGAACATTTCCTCGACCGAGGCGAACGCATTACCGTGCCAGCGGTAGTTGATCTGAAAGCAGCCCACGTCATAACTGCGCGCGCCGCCGGCGTGATGTTTGCGAACATAAGCCAGCGCCGTGTCGCGGTCGTCGAACCAGGTGCCCTTGCCCTCCAAGTTGACGGTCCAGGGCCAGGGTTGAAGCTGGCCGTCGCGTTTGCGCCCGGTTTCGGTCAGCGAGATTGCACGAAGCACTTCGAACGGCACGCCGGTATCGCGGGCCGCGCGCGCCCCGGCCTGATCGCACAGCTGTGCCGAGCCTGCGGCGGGGGCGGCCCACAGAAGGCAGGCCGTCACGATGGCGGCAATGGAACGGGGCACAGGGGATTCTCCTCCTCCGCGGGATGTCATTCCCGAGGGCTAAGCCCCGGACGTTACGAAAGCGTAAGCGTCCGGGACCGGAGGATCCGCTGTGGCGGGAAGCTCAGCCGCGCAGGGCGCGCAGCATCACGTCGACATTCGCCGGGTCGGCCTCGGGCGTGATGCCGTGGCCGAGGTTGAAGATGAAGGGCCCGCCCGACAATGCCTCGGCCGTGCGCTTCACCTCGGTTTCCAGCGCCGTGCCGCCAGTGACCAGCAGCATCGGGTCCAGGTTGCCCTGCACGCAGGTCAGCGGTTGCAGTTCGCGCGCGGCCCAGTGGGGATCGACGCTTGTGTCGATGGCGCAGGCAGAAACGCCGGTGGCCTTGACGAAGGGGATCACCTTTTCGCCCGCTTGTCGGGGGAAGCCGATTACCGGCACGCCGGGATGCTTTTCGCGGATTCGTTCGACGATCCGCTGCGCGGGGCGGGTGGCGTAGCGCTCGAACATCAGGCCGGGAAGCGCGCCGGACCAGCTGTCGAACAGCTTCACCGCCTCGGCGCCCGCGTCGATCTGTGCGATCAGGTAGTCCGCCGTCGCCCCGGTCAGCAGGTCGATCAGCGCGTCGAAGGTCGCAGGGTCCGAATACATCAACTGCCGCGCCGGGCCCTGGTCCTTGGTGCCGCGCCCGGCGATCATGTAGGTCGCCACCGTCCACGGCGCCCCGGCAAAGCCGATCAGCGCGGTTTCGCGCGGCAGGGCGCGGGACAGGATGCGAACCGTTTCATAGACGGGCGACAACGTCTCGTGGATTGCCTCGACGGGCTTCAGCGCCTTGAAATCCTCGGCCGAGGTTATGGTGGACAGGCGCGGCCCCTCGCCCTGCACGAACCACAGGTCGGCGCCCAGCGCCTGCGGGATCAGCAGGATGTCGGCGAACAGGATC
>JBFHFG010000097.1:0-8284 GCA_041583815.1 Halovulum sp. | reverse complement strand
CGGGCCGGATTCGTCGATCTCATCCTCGTCGGGCTGGTCACTGTCGACGCGCGAGGCGATCAGCCGGTCATAGGCGATGAACAGCGCGGGGGTCAGCAGCATCGACAGGGTGACGATCAGGTTCAAAAGTTGCCCCAGCTCGCCCGGAATGACGCCGTTCTGCGTGGTGAAGCTGAGCAAGACAAAGCCGAACTCCCCCGCCTGCGCCAGGCTGAGGGTGAACAGCCACCCGGCCGAGCCGCGGATGCGGAACAGCTTTGCCAGCGTGAACAGCACCCCCGCCTTCAGGGCCATGACGCCCAGGGTCAACCCGATCACCAGCAGCGCATCCTCGGCGAACAGGCCAAAATCCATGCCCGCTCCCACGGTGATGAAGAACAGGCCCAACAGCAAACCCTTGAACGGCTCGATATCCGCCTCGAGTTCGTGCCGGTATTCCGAGTTCGCCAGCACCACGCCCGCCAGAAAGGTGCCCAGCGCGGGCGACAGGCCGACCATTGTCATCAGCAGCGCGATGCCGATCACCAGCAGAAGCGCGGCGGCGGTGAAGATCTCGGGCAGCTTGGCCTGCGCCAGATAGCCGAACATCGGCCGGGTCAGGAAATGCCCTCCCCCAACAATCAGCGCGACAGAACCCAGGACCACCAGCGTCACGATCCAGCCGGGCTGGCCATCCAGCATGTTGACCGGCGCGTCGCCGCCGCCCCCGGCGGTGAACACGATATCGCTCAGCCCCGCGTGGTCACCGCCCATCAGCGCGGGCGCGGCCAGCAGCGGGATCAGGGCCAGCATCGGGATCACCGCGATATCCTGCGTCAGCAGCACGCTGAACGCCACGCGCCCGCCATCGGTGCGGATCAACCCCTTCTCGCCCAGCGTCTGCATCACGATCGCCGTCGACGACAGTGAAAAAGTCAGCCCGACCGCCAGCGCGACGGTCCAGTACAGGCCCATCGCCATCGCGGCCAGGGTAATCAGCAGCGTGGTCAGGCTGACCTGCAACCCGCCCAGCCCCAGCAGCCGGTGGCGCATCCCCCAAAGGGCGCGCGGCTCTAGTTCCAACCCGATCAGGAACAGCATCATCACCACGCCGAACTCGGCATAATGCTGCAGGTCCTGCGTCTCGGCGCCGACGATGCCCAGGATCGGGCCGATGATCATGCCCGCGATCAGATAGCCCAGCACCGATCCAAGCCCCAGCCGCTTGGCGACTGGTACCATCACCACCGCCGCGACCAGGTAGACGAAGGCCTGGTACAGAAATCCGGCCACCGATCAGCCCTCCACGATCAGCTGCTGGCGGAGCGGGTCCAGCCGGTCGCCGCGCGCGGCCCGGTCCAGGTCCATCCGGCCCTCGACCAGCGCTTCAAGCAGGTCCTCCCATGCCTCCAGATGCGCCTCGACCTCACCATGCGCCCGCGCGGTGCGCGCACCGTGCAGCACGAACGGCGGCAGGTAGCGCATGCCGCACAGCGCCGCCATCTGTTCCAAGGGAGCCATGAGCTGACGGACGGTGAAGTTGTTGTACCCGCCCGAACCAAAGGTCGTCGCCCCGGCCCCGGTGGCGCAGGCGGAAAAGAAGGTTTTTCCGGCCAGCGCGTGGGCGCCGTCCCCATAGGCGAACCCGTGCTCCAGCACCAGGTCCTGCCATTCCTTCAGCATCGCCGGGGTCGAATACCAGTAGAACGGGTGCAGGAAGATCAGCGTCTGGTGCTCTTTCAGGCGCGCCTGCTCGGCGTCGATGTCGATATCGAAGTTCGGATACTCGGCGTATAGATCCAGCAACGTGACGCCGGGCACCCACTCTGCCACGCGCGCCATCGGCACCACGACCTCGGACCGCCGCGGCGACGGGTGAGCAAACAGGATCAGGACCTTGTTTCGGACGGGCGCCATGTACTGCCTCGGGTCTGGCTTGGATCTGGTTCCGTACCAACCTATTCCGCCGTCGCCGCGCCGTCGACAGCGCAGCAGCGCGCGGCGTCGCCGGATGCGGAACATCTGGCGAACACGCTTTCCTTTTCCGCCCGGGGCCGCTAAATCTGCGAGCATGAGCAGTTGGCAGAACGATGAATCGCGCGCGTTCGAGGAATGGGAGCAGCGGCCGCTGTCGGAACGTGCCATGGCGGCGCGGGCCACGCCCTACCTGGACGGCCTGAACAACGCGCAACGTGCCGCGGTCGAGGCGCTGGATGGCCCTGTGCTGGTACTGGCAGGCGCGGGCACCGGCAAGACCCGTGCGCTGACGGCGCGTATCGCGCACCTGCTGACCACCGGTCGCGCGCAGCCGAACGAGGTGCTTGCCGTCACCTTCACCAACAAGGCCGCGCGCGAGATGAAGGATCGTGTCGGCCAATTGGTCGGCGGTCGTGTCGAGGGGATGCCGTGGCTGGGCACGTTCCACTCGATTTGCGTCAAGCTATTGCGCCGCCACGCGGAATTGGTCGGTCTGAAGTCGAATTTCACCATTCTCGACACCGACGACCAACTACGCCTGCTGAAACAGTTGATCCGCGCCGAAAGCATCGACGACAAGCGCTGGCCCGCGCGCATGCTGCTGGGCCTGATAGACCGGTGGAAGAACCGCGCCTGGACACCCAAGCAGGTCCCCGGATCGGAAGCGGGGGCCTACAATCACCGTGGAACCGAGTTCTACGAACAATACCAGGACCGGCTGAAGACCCTGAACGCCGTCGACTTCGGCGATCTGCTGCTTCATGTCGTGCGGATATTCCAGGAACAGCCGGATGTTCTTGAAAAGTACCAGAAATGGTTCAAATACATTCTTGTAGATGAATATCAAGATACGAACGTCGCCCAGTACCTGTGGCTGCGGCTTCTGGCGGGTGGGCACAAGAACATCGCCTGCGTAGGCGACGACGACCAGTCGATCTATGGCTGGCGCGGGGCCGAAGTCGGCAACATCCTGCGTTTTGAAAAGGACTTCCCAGGCGCGACAGTGAGCCGGCTGGAACAGAACTACCGCTCGACGCCGCATATCCTGGCCGCCGCCTCGGGCGTCATTGCGGCCAATGAATCGCGCCTTGGCAAGACGCTGTGGACCGTTGAGGACGAGGGCGACAAGGTCCGCCTGATCGGCCATTGGGACGGCGAGGAAGAAGCCCGCTGGATCGGCGAGGAGGTCGAGGCCTACCAGAACGGCACGCGCGGCCATGAGGCACTGTCGCTGGACGACATGGCGATCCTCGTGCGCGCCTCGTTCCAGATGCGCGCGTTCGAGGACCGTTTCCTGACCATCGGCATGCCCTACCGCGTGATTGGCGGCCCCCGCTTCTACGAACGGATGGAGATCCGCGACGCGATGGCCTATTTCCGCGTCGTGGTCAGCCCCGATGATGGGCTTGCGTTCGAGCGTATCGTCAACGTGCCCA
The DNA here is from genome assembly GCA_041583815.1 of Halovulum sp. Lineage (GTDB taxonomy): Bacteria > Pseudomonadota > Alphaproteobacteria > Rhodobacterales > Rhodobacteraceae > Halovulum. The sequence continues at coordinate 4,892 of JBFHFG010000097.1, read as the reverse complement.
AGCGCGGCATCGGCGACAAGGCGCAGCAGACCATCAACCAGGCCGCCCGCATGAACGGCGTCTCGCTTCTGGAAGGCGCGCGCATCGCCCTGGCAGACGGCCAGATCAAGGGCAAGGCGGCAGGCGAGTTGCGGGCCCTGATCGACGGATTCGACCGCTGGTCGGACCTGCTGAAGGCCGGGGCGCACAGCCATGTCGAACTGGCCGAGATCATCCTGGACGAAAGCGGCTACACCGCCTTCTGGCAGAACGACAAGTCGACCGAAGCGCCGGGCCGCCTGGAAAACCTCAAGGAACTGATCAAGGCGCTGGACGAGTTCGAGAACCTGCAAGGGTTCCTCGAACATGTCAGCCTGGTGATGGAGAACGAACAGGAGGACGCCGCCGCCAAGGTCTCGATCATGACGCTGCACGCTGCGAAGGGGCTGGAGTTTCCCTGCGTCTTCCTGCCAGGATGGGAGGATGGTCTGTTCCCCAGCCAGCGCACTATGGACGAAAGCGGCCTGAAAGGCGTCGAAGAAGAGCGGCGCCTGGCCTATGTGGGCATCACCCGCGCGGAACGGCATTGCACGATCAGCTTCGCCGCGAACCGGCGGGTCTATAACCAGTGGCAATCGGCCCTGCCCTCGCGGTTCATCGACGAACTGCCGGCCGAGCATGTCGAGGTGCTGACGCCGCCGGGCCTTTACGGTGGCGGCTACGGCGCGGCGGCCCCCGCCGCGCACGAGATCCCCGGCGTGATGCGCGGCAGCGACCTGCCCGAGAAAGCGGCGCGCGCCGACGTCTACAACTCGCCCGGCTGGAAGCGGATGCAGTCACGCGCCACCCGGCGGGGGACCAGCCAACCGCAGGAAGCGCGCCACATGGTCATCGATGCGCAGGCCGTGCCTGCGTTTGAACTGGGCGAGCGGGTGTTCCACCAGAAGTTCGGCTATGGCGCTGTGACGGAGATCGAAGGCGACAAGATGACCGTCGACTTCGAAAAGGCGGGCACCAAGAAGGTCGTCGCCTCCTACCTCAGCGCGGCGGATTCCATCCCGTTCTAGGGCTCAGAACTCGTCCAGCCCGGGCCGTTTTCCGATGGTGATGTGGTCGATCTCTTCCAGTGCGAAGCCCCGGATGATCGACGGGATCATCATGCAGACCAGCACGAAGATCGGCAGGCCAACCACGGTAATCACCTCCTGCAGGGCGGTCAGCCCGGCGTCGCCCGCCAGCACGATCAGCATCGCCGCGACCAGCCCCTCGGACACGCCCCAGAACACGCGCTGATGCACCGGGCCGGGGCGCGCCTCGCCCGTGCACAGCATGTCCACCACCAACGAGGCCGAATCCGACGATGTGGCGAAGAAGATCGCGACGATCACCACAGCCAGGCCCTGCACCAGGTCGACCATCGGGAAGTGCTCGAAGAAAGCGAACATCGCCAGTGGGACCGACTCCGCCACTGCGGCGCTGATCTCGCCCGCGCCACCATTCATGCCCGCGCGGTGCGCCAGGCCGATGCCGTCGATCTCCATCGCCTGCCAGCCGAAGATCGAGAACCAGACCAGCGTGAACAGCGACGGCGCCAGCAGCACGCCAAAGACGAACTCCCGGATCGTCCGCCCGCGCGAGATACGCGCCACGAACAGGCCGATGAACGGCGACCAGGTCACGGTCCAGGCCCAGTAGAACACCGTCCAGCTGCCCTGCCAGCCCCAATCCTCGTTGTCGGGGTTCTGATTTGCCAGCATGTCGTTCCAGAACGCCAGCCGCGGCAGGTTCTCGAAGTAGAGGCCGAACGTCTCGACGATGCCGCGCAGCAGGAAAAGGGTCGAGCCGGTGACCAGCACGAAGATCATCAGCGCGACCGCCATGCCGATATTGACGTTCGACAGGAACTTCACGCCCTTGTCCAACCCGGCAACGATCGAGGTCACGGCCACAACCGTGAGCACCGCAAGGATCGAAACCTTCAGCCCGACGTCGTCGGCCCAGCCGAACAGCGCCGACAGGCCCGCCGCGATCTGCGACGACCCCAGCCCCAGCGATACGGCGACGCCGAACAGCGTGCCCAGGATGGCGGCGATGTCGATGGCCTTGCCAATCGGGCCGTGGATGCCCTCGCGCAGCAGGGGATAGAACACCGAACTCACCCGCACCGGCAGGTCATAGCGGTTGATGAAATAGGCGAACGCCAGCCCCGGTAGCGTAAAGATCGTCCAGGTGTGCAGGCCCAGATGATAGATCGAGATCGAAATCGCGTCGCGCGCCGCCTGTTCCGAGTATGGGGCGACACCGGGCAAGGGCGGGCTTGAGAAATGGCTGACCGGTTCGGCCACGCCCCAGAACATCAACACCGTGCCGATGCCGCCCGCGAACAGCATGGTGAACCAGGACAGGTCGGAATACTCCGGCGCACTGTCGCGCTTGCCCAGCCGGATGTGGCCATGCCTGCTGACCGCCGCCCAGATCAGGAAACCCAGCCAGACGTTCACCCCCATGATGAAGAACCAGCCAAGGTTCCGCACCACCCACGCCCGGCCCGCGGCAAACCCATCGCCGATCGGCCCCGGTGCCACGATCAGCAGCAGCACGAAGACCGCCGTGAACCCGGCGGATGTGAAGAAGATGACCGGGTCGGTGCGCAGCCCCAGGCGCCTGGCAAGATGGTGCAAGAAATCCTCCTGTCGGTATCGGCCCCTGTCCGAAAGACATACGTCTCCCGGTTGAAAACGGTCCCGGCGACATTTGGTTCCAAGCCGGCGTTGTCGGCGAATGTGATTTGGCCGCGCCCTGCACGATGTTATGAGGCAACATGGACCTCACCCTTGTCAGAACCTTCCTGGAAGTCGCGGCCAGCGGCTCATTCGCGGCTGCGTCGGATCGGCTTTACGTCACCCAGTCCGCGGTCTCGCTGCGGGTGCAGCGGATCGAGGATGCGCTGGGCAAGCGCCTGTTCGACCGGTCCAAGGCGGGGGCGGTCCTGACCCCGGCAGGCCACGAGTTCGAGAAGTACGCCCTGTCCCTGCTGAAGGTCTGGGAGGAAGCCCGCCAGCGGATCGGTATGCCCGAGGGCTTCAGCCGAAGCTTCAGCATCGGTGCGCAGTATTCGCTGTGGCCGCGGCTTGGGTTCCGTTGGGTCGATGGGCTGCGTGCCAACATGCCCGACCTGGGCATCCGCATGGAACTTGGCATGCCCGACAGGCTGATGCGCTTCCTGGTCGAGGGCAGCATCCAGGCCGCGCTGATCTACACGCCCCGGCTCCGCCCCGGCCTGACCTGCGAAAAGCTGATGGAGGATGAACTGGTCCTGGTCGCCTCGTGGCCCGATCCGACGCTGGACCTGGCCGGGCGTTATGCCTTCGTCGACTGGGGGGAGGAGTTCGTGCACGCCCACAGCCAGGCCCTGCCCGGCCTGACCCACCCCGGCCTGACCCTGTCGCTCGAGGCGATGGCCGCAGATTTCGTACTGAACCGCGAGGTCGCCGCCTACCTTCCCGCGCGCACAATTAAAAAACATGTCGACGCCGGTCGCCTGCACCTGGTGCCTGATGCGCCAACCTTTCCCTATCCGCTGTGGGTGGTATGGCGGGACGATCTGGACCCGACTATTGCAGAAATAGCACGGGATACTCTGACCCGGGTGGCCGAAACCGCCGACCGCGACCAAAGCGCGGTGATCGACGACCTCAGAGACATCAGCGAAAACAGCGACATCCCCGTACTGGGCGAGGTTCGCGATCTTATCCCCGAGTAATACTCGTCTCAATGCCGAGTATTATGAATTATTCTCGCGTGAAGGGTTTGCCGTAGGTCCTTGGGCAGCAGAGATGCTCCCGTTCCTTCAACCGGACGGGTCACTTTCAACCGAAAGGATCGACCCATGGAAAAGATCATCCAGCTTGCCTCGGCTTCGGCCATCGCCCTTCTGATGGCGGCCCCGGCCAGCGCACAGGGCGCCCTTGTCGGCGTCGAGGACCTCGACGACCGGATCGAGGACATCCAGGAGGATGTCGCCGACGAGCTGAACGAAGGCGACGATTCCGCGCGCTTCGGCACCAACCAGTACGCACAGGGCTGGACCGGTAGCCTGTCGCTGGGCCTGTCGGCCACCGCCGGCAATACCGATACGGGCGACCTGTCGTTCGGCGGCCGCTTCCGTTACGGCGACGGTCCGTGGAACCACACTCTGGGCTTTGCCGGCGAGTTCGCCGAGGACAACGGCATCCGCAACAAGGAAGAGGTCTACGCCACCTACGACGTGAACCGCTACCTGAACGACCGCGCCTATGTCTTCGGTCTGGGCAGCACCCGTTACGACGGTTTCGCGACCAATGAATGGGACACGTTCCTGGGCGTCGGCCCCGGCTACCGGATCATCAACCGCGATGACATCACCTGGCGCGTCCAGGCCGGCCCCGGCATCCGCTACACGGTCGACCAGGCCGGGCGGGATGAAACCGACATCGCTGGCATCGCCTCGTCGCGGTTCTACTACAAGTTCTCCGAGACGGTGTTCATGACCAACGACACGGACATCCTGTTCTCGGATGTGGACGCGCTGCTGACCAACGACGCCGGCGTGAACTTCAAGCTGAACGACCGCCTGTCCACGCGCGTCAGCTACCGGACCGAATACAACACCGATCCACTGCCGGGCCTGAAAAGCACCGATCACACCCTGGGTGTCTCGCTGGTCTTCGGTTTCTGAGTTCGGTTTCCGGGAACGACAGACGAGGGAAACGGGGCGGCTTCGGCCGCCCCTTTTTCATGTGTGCAGCGCCACGCGGTTTCGCGTGCCCCCTCGACAAATGAAAACGCCCGGCGCGTGGCCGGGCGTTTGCTTGCTGGTCCGGTAGGGCCAGTCTCAGATGGTGCGGGCGCTTTCGCGGGCGATCCGACGGATG
>JBFHFG010000096.1:0-8336 GCA_041583815.1 Halovulum sp. | reverse complement strand
CACTACGTCCGGATTCCTCGCTCGCTCCCGGTAACATTTCTCCTCGACGAAGGACCGTATCCACTCCGGTAGTGTCCTTGCAGCCATTCGAACATGGCACCACGAGCCAAAAGGGAATCGCGCGCTTGGGGCCCGCTCCGGGATCGCGGCATGCGGATGACGCGAACCACTTTCTGCAGTCTCCGGCCTCACAAGCCGTCGCGGGCGGCTGGCTTTCCCTTTATACCGTTCGCACCGAAACCTTGATGACTTCACAACCGTGCAGCTGCAGCCTCAGCAATGCAGCCGGGCGTGCCGCTGCACAAAGGACCGACAATGGCCCTGAGCGACGATCCCGAGCAAATTCGGCAGCGGCTGGCTTCCCTGGCGGAACTGGAAAAGCGGCTGTCGTTCCGAATCAGCCGCTTGTCGAAGCTGCTGGACAACCACGCCTCGAAACAACTGGCGCAGCATGACCTGGGCCTGACCCTTTATCGCATCCTGATGGTCCTGAATATTTTCGGGGAAACCACTGCAGCCGATCTCAGCCGGCTGATGGTCATCGACCGCGCTCAGATCAGCCGGGGGGTATCCGACCTTCTGGCGCGCGGATACCTGGATCAGAATGACGACCCCACGAACCGCCGCAGGAAGTTGTTGAAGGTGACCGACAAAGGGCGGCGCCTGTTATCGCACGTTCAGCCGCAGCTGGAAGAACGGCAAAAGGACTTCGTTGATCTTCTGGACGATAAGGAACTGGCGGCCTTGCGTGGCGCAATCGACAAGATCTCGCGCTTCCTTGCGATCGAGTTGGAGCAACCCGAGGCGGCACCGTCCTCGCTGCCCCCCTGACGCCTAGACATGGGCCGCCGCCTTGTCACCCGCCGATCCTGAGTTCCCCGTCCACCAATTGAACCGGAACCGGAGTAAGGTCGCACTCGGCACCCGGTCCGTCCACTCCCTTCCCGCTGGCGACATCGAACGCCGCACCATGGTTCGAGCAGCGCAGCAAGGTGCCATCCGCGGACAGTACGTCCGCCTTGCGCCAATCCAGCGGCAGGTACTGGTGCGGGCAGGCATTGAAGTAGGCGAAAACACCCGCACCGGCCCGGACCAGGAGCAGCGGAAAGCCATCGACTTCAACGCTCCTGGTGCCGATGCCGGGCAACACATCCCCTGAACAGACAAATGTTCCCGGCAGCGGCGCACGCGGCAGATCGCGCCAGCTCATGCGGCGGGGCCTTTCTCGGCAGGCAGGATCGTGCCGGAGCAGGCACCGAAACCGATCCGCACCGCGCCGTCGCACCAGCCGCGTAGGGTCAGCGTATCGCCATCCTCCAGAAACGTCCGCGTCCCTCCGTCTATCGGGATCGGATCACGACCATTCCAGGTCAGTTCCAGCAATGAACCGCAACTGTCGCGCGTCGGTCCGGAAATGGTTCCGGATCCAAGAAGGTCGCCGGTTTCCATGGCGCACCCCGACAACGCGTGATGCGTCAGCTGCTGAACGGCGGAATAGTACATGTGCCGATAGTTGGTACGGCTGATCGTGGTCGGTGTTCCGCCCCGGGGCGCGAGGTCGACCTCCAGCCGGATATCCAACCCGTTCGGCGTCGCTTCCTGAAGATAGGGCAGAAGCGGCGTTATCCGTTCGGGCGTTGGGGCGCGATAGGGTGCAAGCGCTTCGCAGGTCACGATCCAGGGACTGATCGAGGTACCGAACGCCTTGGACTGAAACGGCCCCAGCGGCTGATATTCCCACACCTGGATGTCCCGCGCCGACCAATCATTCAGCAGCACATGGCCGAAGATCATCTTACGGGCCTGCGCGGTACTGATGGATTGCCCCATCCGCGAGGGCGTACCAACCACCGCGCCCAGCTCCAACTCCAGGTCCAACTTTGCCGTCGGACTTAGCCGCGGCGCGCTGTCAGCAGGTGCCTTCAACTGACCCAAAGGCCGACGGATCGGCGTGCCGGAAACCACAACGGTAGAGGCTCGCCCGTTATAGCCGACGGGGATATGCTGCCAGTTCGGCAGCAACGCATTGCCCGGGTCCCGAAACATCGTCCCGACGTTGGTCGCATGTTCCTTCGAAGCATAGAAATCCGTGAAGCTGCGCACAAATACTGGCAGGTCCATCGTCGCGGCTGCTCGCGGAATCAACACCAGTTGGTCGTGCCTGCCGTTCGCGGCGTCCAGCAGGTCCGTCAAAACCGCGCGTGTCCGCGACCAGGCCGGTTGCCCCAGCGCCATGAATGCGTTGAGCGTTCCCCCCTCGAACACAGGGGTATCCGACGGCGCCAAAAACCCAACAGACTCGGCGGCAGTTACATCAAGGATCATGTCGCCGATGGCGACGCCCACGCGCTTTGCCCCATCGCCTTCAGAGAACACGCCCCACGGCAGGTTCTGTATCGGGAAATCGTGCCCGGGCGCATTGGCGCTTTCAACCCAGGACCGGCGGGCGGGATCGTGGGTGGCATTCAGATCGGTCACGTCTGCAGTCCCGTCAATCAGTGCAGCCGGGGTCGTTCATGCGGCCCCAGGTATTACTCACCGTTCCACTCGCGCCGGTTCGGGTCGAAATGGTTGCGCAGCGGCTTCCAGACGTCGGGATAGGAGGCTTGCAGCGTCGGAAGACCGGCGGCATAGCGCGTCAATTGCTGCGGAAAGCGGGTCTCGAACATGAAAGCGATCGTGTTGTCCAGCTTTTCAGGCTCCAGATGTTTCAGCGAGGCCCTGTAGAACGCTTCGGCATCCGGACCGTGCGGCAGCATCATGTTGTGGATCGACATGCCGCCCGGGACAAAGCCCTCGGGTTTGGCATCGTAGACGCCTTCGATCAGGCCCATGAATTCGGACATGATGTTCATGTGATACCAGGGCGGACGGAACGAATTCTCGGCGACCAGCCAGCGCGGCGGGAAGATCACGAAATCGATGTTCGCGGTGCCCGGCTCACCGCTGGGCGCGGTCAGCACGGTGAAGATCGATGGGTCGGCGTGGTCGTTCCGGATCGGCCCGACCGGCGAGTAATGCCTCAGATTGTACTTGTAGGGCGCGTAGTTGCCGTGCCACGCGACCACGTCCAGCGGGTTGTGGTCGATCTCGCACCGGTGGAATTGGCCGCACCATTTGACGGTCACACCGTGCCTCGTTCCCTCTCGCCGCTCGAATGCCGCGACCGGTGTCAGGAAGTCGCGTGCATTGGCCAGGCAGTTCGCACCGATCGGCCCGCGCTCGGGCACCGAGAATGCGCCACCATAGTTCTCACAAACGTAACCGCGGCCCTTTGCGTCACCATTAAGCAGAACCTTGTACTTCAATCCGCGCGGCAGTACGGCGATCTCGCCGGGGGAGAGGTCGATCACGCCCATCTCGGTAAAGAAACGCAACGCGCCGACTTCGGGAACCACCAACATTTCCCCGTCGGCGTTGTAGAAGACTTCGGTCTCCATGCTTTCGGTTATCGCGTAGGTGTGGATGGCATATCCGGTCTGGGTCAGGACATCGCCCCCTGTCGCGATGGTCCGCATACCTGTCAGCCACGTCCCCGCATCGTCGGGGATGGGCGCCGGGTCCCAGCGCATTGGTCCCAGCGGCAAGCCGCTTTCCTCCGCTGTCGGGGCCGAGCGGAAATGCGGCACCTCGATCCGCGCCATCTGCCCGATATGCCGCACCGTGGGCCGCATCCGGTAAAGCCAGGTCCGTTCATTGCGGGCACGCGGCGCAGTGAAGGGCGTGCCGGACAACTGTTCGGCATACAGCCCGTAGGGGCAACGTTGGGGCGAGTTCTGACCGATCGGCAACGCCCCTTCGACGGCCTCGGTCTCGAAATCGTTGCCGAATCCGGGCATGTAGCCCTCGTTGTACTTCGCCCGGCTCTTCGCGATCACGACGTCATGCGGTCGGGTATCCATCTGGTTATTCTCCGACCTTCAGCACACCGCGTTCGATCTGGTCGGCCTCGATAGACTCGAACAGTGCCTTGAAGTTGCCTTCGCCGAAGCCGTCGTCGCCCTTGCGCTGAATGAACTCGAAGAAGATCGGGCCGATCACGGTTTTCGAGAATATCTGCAGAAGAACCCGCGTGTTGCCGCCATCCACCACGCCCTCGCCGTCGATCAGGATGCCGTGCTTTTTCAGCTTCTCGACCGGTTCGCCGTGATCCTTCACACGGTCGTGGCTCATGTCGTAATAGACCGCCGGCGGCGGGGGCATGAACTCGATGCCCTTGTCGGCAATCATGTCTGTCGCGGCGTAAATGTTCTCGGTTCCCACAGCGATGTGCTGAATCCCCTCGCCTTTGTACTCGCGCAGATACTCCTCGATCTGGCTGTTCTCGTCGGCGCTTTCGTTGATCGGGATGCGGATCTTGCCGTCCGGCGAGGTCAGCGCGCGGCTGAACAGGCCCGTCTGCTTGCCCTTGATGTCGAAAAAGCGGATTTCGCGGAAATTGAACGCCTTGGCATAGAAGTCGTACCAAGTGCTCATGTTGCCACGCCCGACGTTATGCGTCAGGTGGTCGATATAGTAGAAGTCCGCGCCATCGGGCTTGGGATCGGCATCACCCAGCCAGTCGAATTCGGCGTCGTAGCAGTTGCCGTCCGCGCCGTAGGTGTCCACGAAATAAAGCAGCGAGCCGCCGATGCCGATCACCGCTGGCACGTCGAGGCTCTTGCCCGACCCGGTGTATTCTTTCGCGCCATAGTCCACGGCGCATTGCAATGCGTGTTGAGCATCGACCACCCGCCAGGCCATCGCGGGGGCGCAGGGGCCGTGATCCCTGACGAACTGCGCGGCATGTGAGCCCGGCTCGCGGTTCACCAGGTAATTGATACTGCCCTGCCGGTAGAGCGAGATGTCGCGCGTCCTGTGCCGCGCCACCTCCGCATAGCCCATGCGGGTGAACAGGTCTTCCAGCTTCCCGGCCTCGGGATGCGCGAACTCGACGAACTCAAACCCGTCGGTGCCGGCGATGTTCGCGCTGTCGATCCTGGCTTTCGGTGCGTCGTGCGGAAACGGTCCCATAAGGAGCCCCCTCGATTGCCGGCAGGGGTTACGTGCCCACCCTTGCCGCCCGTCGATTGTCCCGGCCCGCGGGGTGCCGACTCCGGAGCCGGCAACACGTTGGAATTTGAGCCCACATTGGTGATTTGTCAACATTTTCGCTGCACACGCAAGCTCCGGGACGAGAGTTCACTTTCTGGACGAAAGCCCCGAATTTCAGGTGTCGAACGAGGTACTGGAAGGCCCCCCGGAAACGAAAACGGGCCCCTCCGGCATCGGAGGGGCCCGTTCCCCGCTCATAGCGGCACGATGTGCGCCCTATGGGCCGTATCGCGTCGCGGTCATCTATACAGCACTGTCGGCAGCCACATGGTGATGGCCGGGAAATAGGTGACCAGGATCAGCACCAGCACGAGCGGGATCAGGAACGGCGCGGTGCCGATCATTGCCCGCTCGAACGGGATGTTCGCCACGCGCGACAGCACGTAAAGCACCATGCCGACCGGCGGCGTCAACAGGCCCAGCATCAGGTTCAGCACCACGATGACGCCGAAATGCACCGGGTCCACACCCAGTTGCACCGCGACGGGCAACAGCACGGGCACCAGGATGGTGATCGCCGCGACGGTTTCCATGAAACAACCGACCAGCAGCAGGATGATGTTGATCAGCAACAGGATCACCCAGGGCCGGTCCGACGCGCCCAGCAGCAGGCTCGCCGCCATCTCCGGCACCCTGTTCGACGTCAGGATCCACGCGAAGATCGTGGCTGCGCCCACCACCAGAAGAACCACGGCTGTCGTCTCGATCGTGTCGAAACTGACCCGCAGCAGGCGCCGCACCGTCAGCGTGCGATAGACGATGGCCCCCAGGAACATCGCATAGGCACAGGCAGCCACCGCCGCCTCGGTCGGGGTGAATGCACCGCTGAGGATACCCCCGACGATGATCACCGGCGTCATCAGCGAAAGGAACGCGCGGCGAAAACTGTGGAACAGGACACGCCAGACGAAGGCCTGATCACGCTGAAAGCCGCGACGGCGGGCAAACCAGGCCACCATCAGCATTAGCGCCACCGCCATCACCAGTCCGGGGATGAACCCGGCCGCGAACAATTGCCCGATCGAGGCCCCGGCGACGACGCCGTAGATCACCATCGGTAGCGACGGCGGGATGATCGGGCCGATGGTGGACGAGGCCGCCGTGATGCCGACAGCGAAGTCGGTGTCGTAATTGGCGTCACGCATCGCCTTGATCTCGATCGCGCCAAGGCCGCCGGCATCGGCCACGGCCGCGCCTGACATGCCAGCGAAGATGACCGAAGCGCCGACGTTCACATGGCCCAGCCCACCGCGCATCCACCCTACCAGGGCAAGCGCGAAATTGAAGATCCGCTCGGTGATGCCAGCGGTGTTCATCAGGTTTCCGGCAAGGATGAAGAACGGCACCGCCAGCAGCGGAAAACTGTCAACGCCGTTGATCATCCGATGCGCCACGACCATCGGCGGGACCGTACCCGACAGGATGAAGGCCGCCGAGGCACCGGCCAGTGCAATCGCCACCGGCACACCAAGGATGATCAGCGCGAAAAGCAGAAGGAACAGGCTCAATATGGTCATATGCGCGCTCTCCTAGTCGATCGCCCGCGTCTCGCCCTCGAAGGCGGCGGGGTCGATCAGGCGGCTGGTCCCGGTCCGCAGATGGACCCAGGTATTGCGTATTGCGTATATGGCCATGCCTGCGAAACAGGCCGACACGAACCAGTAGACGTATGATTTCGGCATATCGATCGAGACCATCATCTGCAGCGTCTTGCCCGCAAGCTGCGCGGATAGGAACGACAGCCCGGCGAAGAACGCGACAGTGATCAGGTCGATGGTGGTCTGCAGGACGCGGCGCAACGGGCGCGGTAACCAGCGATAGATCACCTCGACCGCGATATGGCTGTTCTTGCGGACTGCCATGACCGAGCCGCAGAACGTAACGCCGATCAGCAGGTAGCGGGCGATCTCTTCGGTCCAGCCATAGGAATCGTTCAGCACGTAGCGGGTGAAGAACTGCAGGAAAACCACCAGGGCCAGGATCCAGAACAACGCCAGCACCAGCGCGTCGGTCCAGCGCAGGTCGGACAGGTCGATCTCATCGGCGTCCTGGTCTTCAATGTGGATGGACAGGTCCTTGGGGACCTGGGAATCGTCGGTCATGCAAGCACTCCGGCAATGGACGGGGCAGAGGCGTACGCCCCTGCCCCGGCGGTCAGGTCGTTACTGGCCGATGGCCTGGAGACGGTCGTAGGTGTCCTGATCCCAGGTCGCCATGTCACCGTTGTGCATCGCTTTCACCGCCTCGATGAACGGGCCGCGATCCACTTCGTTGACGTTCACGCCCTGCTCGCGGAACCACTCTTTCAGCTCGTTCTCGGCCGCGATGATCTGGTCGGTGGCACAGGTCGCCGTATCGTCCAGAACCTGCGCCAACGCGCCCTGGTCCTCTTCGCTCAGGCTGTTCCAGGCCGGACCGCCGACGATGGTCAGCAGCGCGTCGGTGATGTGCCCGGTCAGGTTGATGTCCGACTGTACCTCGTAGAACTTCTTGGCCTGGATCGTGGGCAGCGGGTTCTCCTGCGCGTCGACGGTCCCCTGCTGCAGCGCCAGGTAGACCTCGGCGAAGGCGATCGGGGTAGGGTTGGCGCCGACCGCGCGCGGGAACATCATGTAGAGCGGCGCGTTCGGTACGCGGATCTTCACACCTTCCATGTCCGACGGCTGCGTGATCGGCTTGTTCGACGTCACGTGACGCTCACCATAATAGGTCAGCGACTCGATGTGGTTGCCGGTGGCGTCCTTGTAGCCCTGCGCCAGCTCGGAAAACAGGTCCGAGTTGCGGAACTGGTCCCAGTGCTCGTAGTCGCGGAACATGAACGGTGCGCCGCCAATGGCGATGGGACCAAAAGAGCGTCCGGCGAACAGCTGGCCGGTATAGATGATGTCGACCGTGCCCAGGCTCAGGCCCTCGTTGATGTCGGTCTCCTTGCCGAGGGTCGAGGCAGGGAACACCTCGATGCCCAGCCGGTTGTCCGTCGCCGCCATCAGCGCATCGTTCGCGTCGACGGCGCAGGTGTGATAAGGCTCGCTAACCTCGTAGACATGGGCCCATTTCAGGCTGCGCTCGGCCTGCTGGGCGACCGCCGGTGCGGCAATCGTAAGCGTACCCAGTGCCGTCGTGGCCATGGCGATGGTCTTGGTTATACGGATCATGTTCTTCCTCCCTCCGTGAAACTATTTGTCAGTCCACCACTTCCAGTGGTGGTACACCTGTCCGGGCGCTGAAGCGCGCCAACGCTT
>JBFHFG010000095.1:0-8371 GCA_041583815.1 Halovulum sp. | reverse complement strand
TCCGGGCAACCGCATGGGCGCGCAGGACGGCGAACTGGTCGAGGCGGAACAGACCGGCCCCCGCGACCGCATGGGCCTGCCGCGGGCGCGCATCACCGCGCGGCTGGGCGATCCGTCGGCGCCGCGTGCCGTCAGCCTGATCGCGATCCACGCCCACGGCATCCCCGACGAATTCCCTCCCGAGGCCATCGCCCAGGCCGAGGCGGCCAAGCCGATCACTTCGCCCGAGGGGCGCACGGACCTGCGCCACCTGCCGCTGATCACCATCGACCCGTCCGACGCGCGCGACCACGATGATGCTGTCTGCGCGCTGCCCGATCCCAATGTCGACGGCGGGCACATCGTCTGGGTCGCCATCGCAGACGTCGCGGCCTACGTCCGCCCCGGCACCGCGCTGGACGATACGGGGCGCGAGCGGGGCAACTCCACCTATTTCCCCGACCGCGTGGTGCCGATGCTGCCCGAGGCGCTGTCGGCCGACCTCTGCTCCCTGCACGAAGGCGTGGACCGTCCCTGCATCGCGGTCGAGATGAAACTCGACGCCGAGGGCCGCAAGACCGGCCACCGCTTCGTGCGTGGCCTGATGCGCTCGCCCGCCGCGCTGGCCTATGAACAGGTACAGGCCGCCATAGACGGTGCGCCCGACGATGCGACCGCCGACCTGCTGGAACCGGTGCTCAAGCCGCTGTGGGCCGCGTGGCGCGCCGCCGATGCCGCGCGCGACCGCCGCCAGCCGCTGAACCTGGACCTGCCGGAACGACGGATCATCCTGGGCGACGAGGGCGAGGTGCTCTCGGTCGCGTTCCGCGACCGGCTCGACGCGCACCGCCTGATCGAGGAGTTCATGATTCTCGCCAACGTCTGCGCGGCCGAGACGCTGGAACGCAAGCAGACGCCGCTGCTCTACCGCGTGCACGAGGAACCCGACCCAGAGAAGATCGAGAACCTGCGCGAGATCGCCAGCGCCGCCGGTCTGACGCTGGCCAAGGGGCAGGTGCTGACGACCAAGGCGCTGAACCGGCTGCTGGATCAGGCCGCCGGGAGGGACGAGGCCGAGCTGATCAACCTCAGCGTCCTGCGCTCGATGACACAGGCCTATTATTCGCCGCAGAACTTCGGCCATTTCGGCCTCAGCCTGCGGGCCTATGCGCATTTCACCTCGCCGATCCGCCGCTATTCCGACCTCGTGGTGCACCGCGCACTGATCGCCGCCCACGGCTGGGGCGGCGGCGTAGGCAAGCATAAGGACAAGCTGTCCGAACTCGACATCGAACGGCTCGACGCCACGGCGGAATGGATATCGGGGACCGAACGGCGCTCGATGCAGGCCGAACGCGACACCACCGACCGCTACCTCGCGGCCTATCTCGCGGACCGCGTGGGCAGCGAGTTTCACGGGCGCGTGTCGGGCGTCGCGCGCTTCGGCCTGTTCGTGAAACTGGACGATACCGGCGCCGACGGATTGGTACCGATCGGCACGCTGGGCGACGAGTATTTCCACCACGACCGCGACGCGCAGACCCTGATGGGCGACCGCTCGGGCCGGACCATCGGCCTCGGCCAGCGCGTGCTCGTGCGGTTGTCCGAAGCACAGGCCGTCACCGGCGGGCTGGTATTCGAACTGCTGGAACTCGAGGGCGAAACGCTGCCCCGCAGTTCCCGCCAGGTCGGCCGCCCCACGCGCCGCGCACCGGGCCGCGCCAAGGCCAAGCGGATCGCCGCCAAGAAGAAGATCAAGCGCCGCACCCGCGGATGACCGCCGCCCGGTTCCGCCACAGGCGGGGCCGGGCTGAAAGACGCGTCGCGGCGCAGCCGCGACTCCGCCGGATCCGCGGGAATGCTTTTGCCCCGGCGCCGTTCGCGCTACACTTCCCAAAAAACAACAACACCCCCGAGCAGCAACCCACGCAGGACCCGGCCATGAAACGCCTGACCCTACTCGCAGTCGCCGCGCTGATCGCCGCCCCGGCAGCGGCACAGGACACCCGACCGGTGCTGCGCGACCAGGGCGCCACCCAGGTCGCGCAAGCCAGCAGCGCGTTCACCCGCTGGCGCGAAGGCTTCCGCCCGCGCGCCTATGCCAACGGCATCTCGCAGCGCACCTTCGACGCGGCCTTCCGCGGCATCGGCATGAACGCCGAGGTCGTGCGCCTCGACGGCAAGCAGGCCGAGTTCACCAAGCCGATCTGGGAATACCTGGACACCGCCGTCTCGGACGCGCGCATCTCCAACGGCCGCGAGAACTACCGCAAGTACCAGCGCACCCTCGCCGCGATCGAACAGACCTACGGCGTCGACGCCGCCGCGGTGATCGCCGTCTGGGGGATGGAGACGAACTACGGCTCCTACCGCGGCTCGATCCCGGTGATCGAGGCGCTGGCCACCCTCGCCGTGCAGGGGCGCCGCCGCTCCTTCGCCGAGGAACAGCTGATCGCGGCGCTTAAGATCCTGCAGAACGGCGACGTGGCGCCCGCGGGCATGCGCGGGTCCTGGGCGGGAGCGATGGGCCACACCCAGTTCATCCCGACCAGCTACCTCGCCTATGCGCAGGACTTCAACCGCGATGGCCGCCGCGACGTCTGGGCCGAGGACCCGACCGACGCGCTGGCCTCGACGGCCAACTACCTGCGCAAGTTCGGCTGGACCAAGGGCCAGCCCTGGGGGGTCGAGGTGCGCCTGCCCGCCGGCTTCAACTACGGCAACATCGACCAGGACCTGCGCCGCCCGGTCAGCCGCTGGACCCAGCTTGGCGTACGTGGGCTCGATGGCCGCCCGGTGCCCAACTACGGCGAGGCGGCACTGCTGGCCCCGGCAGGCGCGCGCGGGCCTGTGTTCATGGTCTTCAACAACTTTCGCGTCATCAAGCGCTACAACAACGCCACGTCCTACGCGATGGGCGTCGGCCACCTGGCGCAGCGGATCATGGGCGCACCCGACTTCAGCGCCGCCTGGCCCCGCGACGAACGCGCGCTGTCCCGGACCGAGAAGATCGAGATCCAGCAACGCCTGACCGCCCGCGGCTACAACACCGGCGGCGCCGACGGCCTGATCGGTCCCAACACGATGGAGGCGATCCGCGGCTTCCAGCGCAGCCAGGGCCTGGTGCCCGACGGCTTCGCCTCGTCCAGCCTGCTGCGCCGCCTGCGCGGAGGCTGAGGCGATCTCGACAGGGCGCCGCGTCTGCGCTAGCTGGGCAATCAGACCCGACGGAAGGACAGGCGCCCGATGAAACCCGTGCTCAAGACCTTGCACCTGTGGCTGCTGCTGGCGGTGGCGCTGGTCGCGGGCTGCGCGGTTCCGGCAGATCACGGGCCCACGCCCCCGGACCCGGCGCAGATCGAGGAACTGTCGCGCAGCATTTCCGACCTCGGGCCGCAGGTCGACCCAGAGGAGGCGCGCCGCGCCGCGCGCATCGCCTACGAGCACACCTACGTGCTGGCGCAGCAATACCAGATCACCGACCCCCCGCTGGTGCACAACACCAAGGTGAACCTGGGCCTGCGCCCGCGCGGCCTGTGCTGGCACTGGGCCGAGGATCTGGAACAGCGCATGCGGGCCGAAGGCTTTCGCAGCCTGTCCCTGCACCGCGCCATCGCCAACTCTGACAATGCCTTCCGGATCGAGCATTCCACCCTGATCGTCAGCGCCGCGGGCGACGGCATGTTCCAGGGAATCGTGCTGGACCCGTGGCGCAAGGGCGGTCGCCTGACCTGGGTGGCGACGCCGCAGGACCCGGACTATGACTGGAAACCGCGCGAACAGGTCTTTGCCACCAAACGCGCCCGCGCCCAGGGCACGCAGGTCGCACGGGCCGAGTGACAGGTCACGCCTGCGGCATTTGTGCACACGGCCCCCGGTCTGCTACTCTGGTCCCAGCAGAAACGCCGGAGATCCCATGACCGCCACCGTTTCAGACGCCGAAATCCTACTCGACCGTGACGTATTCCTGCGCGAACTGCTGCGGCAGCTCTCGGGCACGCTGGAACAGGTCGTGGGAATCGAGGCCGCCGAAGGCTACATCAGCACCGTCGGCAGCCAGGTCGGCCGCTGGATCGACGCCGACTACCGCAACGCGCTCGACCTTCGCTCCCTGGACCACGACCAGGTGGCCGAGGTCTGCGTCGACCTCAAGGCGCGGATCGGCGGCGACTTCTACCTGGTTTCGGCGGACGAAACGAAGCTGGTCTTCGGCAACCGCCGCTGCCCGTTCGGTGACAAGGTCCGCGACCGCCCCTCGCTGTGCATGATGACGTCGAACGTGTTCGGCCGCATCGCCGCCGACAACCTGGGCTACGCGCGGGTCGAACTGGACGAAACCATCGCCGCAGGCGCACCCGGCTGCCGCGTCGTGGTCCACCTGGCCCCGGTGATGGACGTGGCCCCCAACGAACGCGAATACTACCGCGTGCTCGAGAACGACCCCGAAACCGAAACCGGAGACTCCAGGACCGGGGCCGAAGCCACCGAATGACCCCGGACGTAAAGCCCTGGATCGCCCAGCTGGCCCTGGCCGATCACCCGGTGGCTACGCTGGTCGTGGATCTGCGCGGCGATGTCCTGTTCTCGAATGCCGCGGCGCGCACGGCCTTTGCCGATCCGGACCATCCGGACAAGACACTGGACACGCTGCACGGCTGGGCCGTGCCCGGCGCCCCGCTGGGCCGGACACTGGCGGCTGTGGCCAGTTCGTCGAACTGGATGCCGCTTCGGCTGCAACGGTGCGACCGGCAGATCCCGGTCCGCGCGCGCGGTGTCCGGCAGTCGCCCGACACGCCCCCCGTGGTGCTGATCACCTTTCACCGCGACATGTCCGGACCCTTCATCGAACACGCCAACCAGATCCGCGCCCTGAACCGGCAACTCGCCATCCACCGCGAGACCGAGGCCCAGTTGCGCGCCGCGATCGAGGTCTCCGAAGGACTCAAGCGCGAACTGGTGCACCGGGTAAAGAACAACCTGGCGATCATCTCGTCGCTGCTGCGCTCGCAGGCGCGCAGCTCGACCGGGCCGTCGACCGCGCTGGCACTGGAAACGGCGGCGGCGCGGATCAAGTCCATCGCCGTGGTCCACGACCTTCTCGACGCCAATTCCGAGGTCGAGATCCTTGGCACCCGCCGATTGCTGAGCGACCTGCTGGACTATATCCGGCAGGCGATCTGCCCGCCGCACGTGCAGATGTACGGCACGTTCGACGACGCGCAGATCCACGTTCAGCGCGCCCTGCCCCTGGCTCTGCTGACGAACGAGCTGGTCACGAACGCCATCAAGCACGCCTTTCCCGGGCGCGATACGGGCAAGGTCACGATCAGCTTCCGCCAGGACGGCGCGTGCCACTGGCTGGAAGTCGGCGACGACGGGATCGGCCTGCCCACCGGCGCCGACGGCACCCGCGTGATGCCCCGGATCGTCAGCGCACTGGCCACGCAACTGGACGCGACACTGGATTGCCGGGTCGCGGGCGGCACGACCTGGATGCTGCGGATCCCCTCGCTGATGAAGGTCGGCTAGGCACGCCAGCCCGGCCCCCGGTCCCATCGATTTCCGGGCCTCGCACGGCGTTTACGAAGTTTTAGGAAACGGTCGCGTTTCAATATCAAGGACTTAAGGGGGTTTTCACTATGAAAACCCGGATTTTCACGCCTTTTGCGCGGCGTCATCCCGGGCCTCGGCGGGCGGCCAGTCCCCGCTTCGCATCTCTTCCAGCCGCGACGCCGTGCGCCCGAACTCGAACGCTCCCGCCCCCTCGACATACAGGTCCTCGGGTTCCGCGGCGGCGGAACAGATCAGCCGGACCTTCCCCTCGTAGAGCGCGTCGATCAGGGTGACGAACCGCTTCGCCTCGTTGTTCTGTGTCCGGCTCAGCAGCGGGATCCGGTCCAGGATCAGCACCCGCACCGCCTGCGCCAGCGCCAGGTAATCCCCCGGCCCCAATGGCTGCTTGCACAGATCGTCGAAACTCGCGCGCGCGACCCCGTTGGCGGCCTGCGGGATCACCACGTCCCGCCCTTTCCGTTTCAGCGTGAGAGGCGCGCCCTCGCCGCCCGCCAGTTCCTGCCACCAGCGGTCCAGCACCGCGTCGGCCTCGGACCCCAGCGGCGATACATAGACCTGCCGTCCCCGGATCCGGGCCTGCCGGTGATCGGTCTCGCTGTCCAGCGCGTGAACCTCCATCCGTTCCTTGATGAGCGCAATGAAAGACAGGAACAGGTGCCGGTTCAGCCCGTCCTTGTACAGATCGTCCGGGTGCCGGTTCGAGGTCGCCACCACGACGACACCCCGCGCGAACAGCCGCTCGAAAAGGCGGCCCACGATCATCGCATCGGTGATGTCGGTGATCTGAAGCTCGTCGAAGCACAGCAGCGTCGCCCCGTCGGCAATCGAGTCCGCGACCGGCAGCACCGGGTCGTCGGCCCCGTTCGCACGGGCCGCATGGATCCCCTCGTGCACCTCCTGCATGAAGGCGTGGAAATGGACCCGCCGTTTCGGCGTGACGGGGGCGGTCTGGTAGAACAGGTCCATCAGCATCGACTTGCCCCGGCCCACGTCGCCATAGACGTAAAGGCCCGGAACCTCGCGGTTCTCCATCCGCTCGCGCCCCCAGCCGAAGATGCCCAGCAGAACCTTGCGCGGCTGCGCCGGCTCATAGCCCTTCAGGCGGCTCTCCAGCAGTTGCAGCTTCTCGACCGCCATCCGCTGCGCCGTATCATCGCGCAATTCGCCCGAAGCGACACGTGCGCGCCAGGTCTGAAGCACGCCTTGGGGTTCGGTCTGGGACATGGGGGACAGGTCCTTTCGCGACGGTTTCATCGTGAAACGGAATGGGTGATTTCAGGCAATATGCTTTGACGCCCACGACCCGGGAAGTAAAGACTGCCGCGGAAGAAAGGGATTTCCATGACCGTCGCCGTTTCCCCCGCCCCTGCCGCCAGGCTGTTCACCCCTGTCCTGATCGCCGGCTCGGTGATCCTGATGCTGGGCTTCGCGATCCGCGCCTCGTACGGGGTGTTCCAGATCCCCATCGCCGACGAATTCGGCTGGCTGCGGTCCGAATTCTCGCTGGCGATCGCGATCCAGAACCTGGCCTGGGGCATCGGGCAGCCGGTTTTCGGCGCGATCGGGGAACGGTTCGGGGATCGCCGCGCGATCATCCTGGGCGCGCTGACCTATGCGGCGGGGCTGATCCTGTCCTCGCAGGCGATTACCCCCGAGGCGCACCAGCTCTGGTCGGTGCTGGTCGGGTTCGGCGTGGCGGGCACCGGGTTCGGCGTGGTGCTGGCCGTGGTGGGACGCGCCGCGGCCGACGAGCACCGCTCGATGGCGCTTGGCATCGCGACGGCGGCGGGCTCTGCCGGGCAGGTCGTCGGCCCGCCCTTTGCGGAATACCTGCTGGGCTTCATGAACTGGTCGGGCGTATTCTTGGTCTTCTCGGGGATCATCCTGGCGGCCCTTCTGATGCTGCCCCTGATGCGCGGCAGCCAGGCCGCCAGCCGGGCCGAGCTTGAGGAAAGCCTTGGCCAGGTCCTGCGCCGCGCCTTCCGCGACCCGTCCTACGGGCTGATCTTCGTCGGCTTCTTCTCGTGCGGATACCAGCTTGCCTTCGTCACCGCGCACTTCCCGGCCTTCATCACCGAGGTCTGCGGCCCCATCGACCCCGCCGGCATCCTGGCCGGGATGGGGATCGGCGACACCGCCGCACTTGGCGCATGGGCGATGGCGGTGATCGGGCTGGCAAACATCGTCGGCACGGTCACCGCAGGCTGGCTGGGCAAGCGGTACAGCAAGAAATACCTGCTGGCCGGGATCTATACCGGCCGGACGCTGTTCGCGGCGATGTTCATCCTGTTCCCGATGACACCGACCACGGTGATCCTGTTCTCGGTCGGCATGGGGGCGCTGTGGCTGGCCACGGTGCCGCTGACCAGCGGGCTGGTCGCGCACCTGTTCGGACTGCGCTACATGGGTACGCTCTACGGGATCGTCTTCTTCTCTCACCAGCTGGGCAGCTTCCTGGGCGTCTGGCTGGGCGGCAAGCTGTACGACATCTACGGCACCTACGACCAGGTCTGGTGGATCGGCGTCGCGGTCGGCGCGTTCTCGGCCATCGTGCACCTGCCGGTGAAGGAAAACCGTACGCCCCGGACCGCCCCCGCCTGAGCCGGCGCGCGCCCTAGAAGTTCAGCCGCAGCCGTGGGCTGGTGCCGCGCAGGACAAGGTCGATGCGCCTGTCGCGTTCCTGGCTATTGAGGTCCGAGCGGTTGCGCAGGTGCAGGATCAGCGCCAGTTCGTGCGCGTCCAGTTTCCCGGCATATTCCGGCGGAATTCCAGCCGAGCGTTCCAGCTGGGTCATACGGGCGACTGTATCGGCGCGGTC
>JBFHFG010000094.1:0-8442 GCA_041583815.1 Halovulum sp. | reverse complement strand
TCCCACGGACCGTAGTTGATCTCCACATACTGCCGCAGCGCGGGATCGTTGAGGCTCTCGAGGAGAGAGTCCTTCTCGCCGAACGCCTGCTCCCAGAAGATCGCGTCCATCTGCTCGGCAGCTTCGATTAGGAGTGGCAGCACCTGCCGTTGATTTTCCGTCAATCGATCGAGATCGGTCGACAACGGGACGGGCGCGTACTGCGCGACCAGAGCGGCGGGATCGCGCACGCGAGCGTCTCCATTGCCCGGTTCGCACGAGACGAGCGTTGCCGCCAGCAAGCCGGCGAGCGGAAGCGGAATCAGAGAGCGGTACATGACTCGAGCCGAGTGGTTGAGGTGTGTTGACCGTGCACAGCAATCTAACGACGAACGACGAATGGTGAATGCCGTCCGGCGATCTCGACTCGTCCACCGCGAACCCTATGTGGCGAGACGCATTGCACTCCGTGTCGGTGACGACGTTTGCCCCCTTGCGTCTGTCGAGATCACGATCTAGTGTAGGCTCAGACACGCGCAAGCGGATGGGGTCTTCCGGAAGACCGGTGTGAAGCCGGCGCGGCCCCGCCACTGTGTGAGGCCCGGACCGAGTTGGTCCGGTGTGGCCCGCTCGAAGCAGCCACTGGGTGGAAACCTGGGAAGGCGAGCGGCGCCGCCTCGAGCCAGGAGACCGGCTCCCTCCGCTCCCGCAGCAGCGTCCTTCGAGGGAGGGATGCGGGCCTGGAGGCACTCCTCGAATCGCCGCCGTCCCCGCCCGTCCCTTTCTCGGAAGGGAGGGCAGTCCATGTTTCAGATTCACGACGCTCGCATCGCCCCGCGGCGCGCATCTCGGTCTCTGCGGATCGGTGCGCTCGTGTTGGCTGCGCTGGCATGTCAGCGCGTCGAAGCACCGAGCGATGGAGCGGAATCGCCGCGCGCCATTGCCGTCGAGGACGATGCGGGGCAGCTGGTCGTCCTTCGCGGGGCCGCACGCCGCGTGGTGTCGTTGGTTCCCAGCGCCACCGACATCCTGGAGCGGAGCGAGTTCGCCGTGCTCAGCGCCCGACAAGCCGAACGGGGCGAGATCGGCAGCATCGAGATGGGCTTCATCCCGTCCGCCGCCTTCGAATTCGTGCCACGTATCGTCGCTGCGCTTGCCGTGCGTCTGCCCGGCGTCTCGTTCAATCCGATCGAGATGATGAGCTACGAGATCGTCGAGGCTTTGCGCGCCGGGCGGTTGGATTTCGGGCTGACCCGCTCGCGCGGGCCGGCGGGGCCGATCCAGGCGGCGCGCGTCATAAACGAACCCTTTGTGCTGGCGTTGCCGGCCGACGGTGCGCTGGCCGCCCTGGCCGAGCCGACCCTTGCGGACCTGGATGGCGCCGATTTCATCGGATACTCGACCGAGAGGGGTGGCTACCTTCGCACCGTGCACGAGGGGCTGTTCGCGACCGCCGGCATCACGCCGCGCGTCGTGCTGGAGGTCAGCCAGACCCACACCGTTCTGGCGCTGGTAGACCGGGGCCTGGGCGCGGCGCTGGTTCCGGCCTCGGCCAGCATGGTCCACATGGCGAACCTGACCTACAGGCGGATCCGCATACCTGCCCGGTTCCGATCGACCATTTACCTGTCGTCGGGCGCGCGGGGCGCGGGGGCGTTGCACGACCGGGTGCGCGACGTCATCCGCGCCGCGCTGGCCGACCTTGAAGGGGCCACGCGGGAATGATCCCGAACCGCGCGGGGCAGTGTCGGTCATATCCACCTGCTCCGCCGGGTGCGGGCGGTGCGTGCCATCATCAGCGAGGCGGCGAAGATCACCACCCCACCCGCATAGGTCTGGAACGGCACCATTTCGCTGAACAGCAGGTAGGCGAGCGTGGCCACCACCGGCAGGCGTAAAAAGTCGAACGGTACGATCAGCGACGCTTCGGCCATCGAGAATGCGCGCGTGACCAGCCCCATGTTCAGTGCGCCGATGGCCCCCTGAAGCGCCAGGAAGCCCCATTGCTGGGGCGTCGGCGTGGTCCAGACCAGCAGCGCGGGCAGGGCGGCAAGCGGCACGGTCACGATCAGGTTCCAGGCGACAAGCGTGTCGGTGGAGTCGCGGGTGGACATCGGTTTCAGGATCAACTGGATGACCGCCGTCAGAAGGGCGCCCAGCAGGGCGAACAGCAGGCCGGGCGGGATCCCTTCGTGCTGGCCGGGGCGCAGGACGATGACCACGCCCGCGAAACCGGCGACTACGGCGACGACGCGCGCCGCCTGCGGGCGCTCGGATAAGAAGATCCAGGCCCCGACGGTGACGAAGATCGGCGCGGTGAAGGCAATGGCGGTCACGTCGGCCAGTGGTGCCAGCGCGAACGCGGCGAAGAACGCGATCAGCGAGGCCAGTTTCAGCGCAGCGCGCACAACGTGCAGCCAGCGGAATTGGGAACGCAGCACGCCGGGGCGTTTCAGGATCAGCGGCAGTACGACCAGCAGCCCGAACAGGGAGCGCGTGAAGCCGATCACGAACGGATGCACATCGGGCGAGACCATGCGAACAAGCACCGCGTCGATCGAACTGAGAACCGCGACCAGAAGCATCAGTCCAACACCGATGATCGCTGCCCTGTCCGTGTCGATGGAGGTCTGTCGGCTGGTCATGTCGTCGGCTGTCCCCGGGCCGGCAGCTGGGTTCAGTTGCCGTGTTTTCCAGTGTCGGGGTGGTCAGCTAATATGTCAACATGTTTGCGAATGGTGGGCGGTACGATTTTCTGTTCGCGTAATAAAATAAGCAAAAACAAAATATTGCGGCGTACATTAAGTTTTGTCTCGGATCTGAGTGTGCAATCAAAGATTGACAACTAATGGTTACAAGGCGCAAGTCTGGGACGTTCGCAGCAAGGGGAATGCCATGGGCGCCACACAGCAGCCGAATCCGGCGATTCTCGCTCCGGACGAGATTGCCGCGCGTATGGATGGTCAGCTTCGGCAGGCAGGACCCGGACGGCAGGAGGCATTCCTGCCCTCGCCTTGCGTGCAGAACCACGCGGCGTTCCTTGCCCCGGCAGCGGACGGGTTGGCCTGCCTGTGGTTCGGCGGCTCGCTGGAGGGCAAGTCGGACATCTCGGTCTATCGCTCGGTGCTGACGGGCGGGACCTGGGCCGCCCCGCAGCGCATCAGCGATGACCCCGAAAGGTCCGAGCAGAATCCGATCCAGTTCGATGCGCCGGACGGGCGACGGCTTTATCTTCATACCGCGCAGCCGGGCGGTGACCAGGACGCCTGCATCGTGCGGATGCGTGGCGGGGATATGCCGCTCCGCGAGTTGCCGCTGCCACGCGGCACCTTTGTGCGTGCGCCGGTTCATGTGCGCGAGGATGGTGCCTGGCTTCTGCCGTTGTTCCGCTGTGTGCCCCGGCCGGGGCAGCGCTGGACCGGGGCGGACGACACCGCGGCGCTGGCAATCAGCGCGGACCGGGGCAAGACCTGGCGCGAGGTGGACGTTCCCGACTCGGTCGGATGCGTTCACATGACGCTGGTGCCCCTTGGCGCGGGACGGATCGTCGCCTTTTTCCGCCGGCGCCAGGCGGATTTCGTCCATCGCAGCGAAAGCCTTGACGGCGGCGAAAGCTGGAGCGTGCCCGGACCGACAGACGTTCCGAACAACAATTCCTCGATCTCGGTCGTACGGCTGGCGGACGGGCGGCTTGCGATGGCCTGCAACCCGATCAACGCGCAGATGCACCCGGCCCGGCGGGCATCGCTGTATGACGAGCTGGGCGATGACGACCGGCCCGCGGCGACCGGCGGCTGCGCTCCGATCTGGGGCGTGCCCCGTGCACCGCTGTCGTTGTGCCTGTCCGACGATTGTGGTCTGACCTTCCCGCGCCGCCGGGTGGTCGACGACAGCCCCGGAACCTGCCTGTCGAATGACAGTCTGGACGGTCGCAACCGCGAATTGTCCTACCCGTCCCTTGCCCTGGGCGCGGACGGATCCCTGGACCTAGCCTATACCTACTTCCGGCGCGCCATAAAGCACGTGCGTCTGGCGCCGGACTGGATGGAGACGACATGATCGGAATTACCATGGGCGACCCGGCCGGGGTCGGACCGGAAATCACCCTGAAGGCCGTGGACGGGATGACGCCCGAGGATCGCGCGTGCACCCGGATCTTCGGCTGCCGGCGTACGCTCGACGCGGCGGGCGCGGCAATCGGCCTGCCATTGGCCGAGGGTGTCGCGGTGACCGATCTGCCGGTGGAGGGTGCGCCATTGCCCTTCGGCCAGGCCGATCCGCGCGCCGGGGATGCCGCGTTCCGCTTCATCGAGGCTGCCGTGCACGCCGCCCGGGCAGGCGAGATCGGGTGCATCGTCACCGCGCCGATCAACAAGGCTGCGCTGAACTCTGCAGGGCATCACTATGACGGTCACACCGGCATGCTGGCCGCCCTGACCGGAGAGCCGCGCGCCTTCATGTTGCTGGCCTCGGACCGGCTGAAGGTGATCCACGTCTCGACCCATGTCAGTCTGCACGACGCCATCGACCGCGCGCAGCCCGACCAGATCCTGGCCACGATCCGCATCGGGAACGCGCACTTGCGCCGCATCGGCATCGACGCCCCACGCATTGCTGTCGCCGGGATCAACCCGCACTGTGGCGAGGGCGGTCTGTTCGGCACCGAGGATGACCGTCAGGTCGTGCCCGCCATTGCCACAGCGCGCGCCGAGGGCATCGATGTCAGCGGGCCGATACCGGCGGACACGGTCTTTCACCGGGCCTACAACGGTGCGTTCGACCTTGTCGTCGCGCAGTACCACGACCAGGGGCACATCCCGATAAAGCTCGTCGCGTTCGACACCGCCGTGAACGTGTCGCTGGGCCTGCCGATCGATCGCACCTCGGTCGATCATGGTACGGCCTTCGACATCGCGGGCAAGGGAATCGCGAACCACGAGAACATGAATGCCGCAATAGCCTATGCGAGGCGTCTCGCGGCGGGGGAGAAAACGTGACACATCCGATCAGCGGCGTGCATTGTGCCGCCGCGACACCCGTGACCGCCGGTGGCGCGCCGGATCCGAAGCTGTTCGTCGCCCATTGCCAGGCGCTGCTGGACGAAGGGTGCCACGGCATCGCCATGCTGGGCACGACGGGCGAGGCCAACAGTTTCGGCCTTCACCAGCGCATGGCCTTGCTGGACGCCGCTATCGAAGGGGGAGTGCCTGCCAGGACGTTGCTGCCGGGCACCTCGGCGCCATCCGTCGCGGATACGGTCGAACTGACCCGGCATGCGGTCCGGGCCGGGGCCAAGGGCGTGGTGATGCTGCCGCCCTATTACTACAAGGGCGTCGGGGACGAAGGGCTCTACCGCTTCTATGCCCGCGTGATCGAGGCCGTGCGCGACGATCGCCTGCGCATCGTGCTCTACCACATTCCCCAGGTCACGCAGGTGCCTCTGGGGCACGACCTGATCGAGCGGCTGCAGGTGGATTTTCCGGGCATCGTCTGCGGGATCAAGGACAGCAGCGGCGACCTGTCCAACATGGAGGCCATGTGCCGCCGGTTCCCGAAGCTGGGCGTTCTGGCCGGGGCGGACCCGCTGATGCTGCCGCTGTTGCGGATGGGCGGGGCTGGGTGCATCACCGCCACGTCGAACTTGCGCGCGGATGCATTGCGGATCATCTGGGACGGATGGGACGATCCCGCCCGCGCGGATGCGGTCGAGGCCGCCCAGGCCCGGATCGACGCCTGGCGCACGCTTACCAATCGCCATGTGCAACTGCCCACCGTCAAGGCCATGCTGGCACGCAGCCGCGGGGATCTTGGCTGGTTGAACCTGATGCCGCCCCTTGTCGAACTGTCCGAGGCGCAGCGGCAGGATGTCTGGGCCGAGATGGACCGGCTGACCGCCTGAGGAGCTTGCGATGAGCGATATTCACCGTGCCATCACCCTGAACCTGCCGCCACGGATCGAGATCGGGCAGGGCGCCGCCGCCCGGCTTGGCGACTGGGCCGCCGAATTTTCCCGTGTGCTGGTGATCGCGCAGCCGATTACCGCGGGCATGGTGGAGCGGTTGGGGCTGGGTGGCGCCGTCACCGTCTTCGATGGCGTGGCGCCGGAACCCAAGGACAGCGACCTTTCCGCCGCGCTCGAGGTGGCGCGCGCCGTGCAACCTGATCTGGTGGTGGGGCTGGGGGGCGGGTCCGTCATGGATGTCGCGAAACTTGTCGCGGTGCTTTGGAACGGGGAACAGACCCTTGCCGATGTCGCGGGCCAGAACCGCGTTGCAGGCAGGCATTCGGCATTGGCACAGGTGGCGACGACCGCCGGAACGGGCTCAGAAGGCGGGATTCGTGCGCTGATCACCGACGGCGATACCGGCATGAAGGTGGCGGTCGAAAGTCCGCACATGCTGGCGGACCTGGCGATCCTGGACCCTGCATTGACGATGACGGTTCCGCCCGCCATCACGGCGGCGACCGGTGTCGATGCGCTGGCGCATTGCGTCGAAGCCTTCACCAACATCAACTCGCACCCGCTGATCGACGGCTATGCCCGCATGGGGATCGGCCTGGCAGGGCAGTTCCTGGCGCACGCGGTCGCGGACCCGACCGATGCCGAGGCGCGCGGCGGGATGCTGCTGTCCTCGTTCTACGGCGGCCTGTGCCTGGGGCCGGTCAATACCGCTGCGGGCCATGCGCTGGCCTATCCGCTGGGCACCCGCGCCGGGCTGCCGCACGGATTGAGTGTGGCGCTGCTGTTTCCCCATGTCCTTGGCTTCAACGCCCCCGCCTGTGTGGACAAGACCGGCGAGATCCTGCGGATGCTGGGGCTGGATCAAACTGCCGACCCAGAAGCGGTTGCCCGCCAGGCGCATGATTTCTGCGCCGCGCTGGGCATCGACATGTCGATGCAGGCGCACGGCGCGCGGCAGGCGGATCTAGCGGAGTGGGCCGCCGAGGCGCATGCCATCCGCCGGCTGATGGACAACAACCCGCGCGAGATGAGCGTGGCCCAGGTCGAAGCGATCTACCGCGCCGCGTTCTGATCCGCAGCCGGATCGGTCAGCCGTCCTTCGAACAACCGGTCACGAGAACCTGTCAGGTGCTGCCGCATCAGCCGTTCGGCCAGTGGCGCGTCCTGCGCCTGGATCGCGTCGAAGATCGCCTTGTGCTCGTCGAATACGTGCTGCAGCCCGTCCGGCGTCGCTTTCAGCGACTGGCCGTGAAACTGCATGCCCACGGCGATATGATCCTTCAACGCCTCCATCGCGGTGGCGAAATAGGTGTTGTCGCTGGCGCGCGCGATGGCGCTGTGGAAGGCAAAATCCGCATCCTCGCGGTGACGCTCGTGCGAGGTTGCCACGCGCATCACATCCAGCGCCGCGCGGATCTCGGCCAGCCCGGCCTCGGTTCGTCGCTCGGCGGCGGTGGCGGCCACGGCCGGTTCCAGCGTCAGGCGGAATTCGTAACAGCGGTGCAGCCCGGAAATGCTTTCAAGCGGTCCGAAGCCCAACGGCTCGCGCACCCCGACCTGGCGGACAAAGCTGCCCGCCCCGCGCCGGGAATAGATCAGGCCCTGGTCGCGCAGCCGTTTCAGCGCCTCGCGGACCACCGGGCGGGAGACCTGGAATTCGGCGGCCAGGTCGAACTCGGTAGGCAGCCGTTCCTCGGGAGCATAGGCCCCCGACTTGATCGCGTGCATCAACCGGTCGAAGACCAGATCCCCGAGGTTGCGGCGTGTGCGGGATTTCCCGTGACCGGGTCTGGTGACGGTGGACATGATCTCAGGCCTCGACCGGGGCAGGCAGGCCTGCGATTTGCAAGAACGTGTCCGGCGTGCCGAAGCCCCCGGATTTGGTAACGATCGCCTGATCCCCCGCATGGCACAGCGGCAGGCCGGGCAGTGCTTCGCCACGAATGTCGAGCATGTCGATGCCCAGCCGGTCCAGCGCCGCCTCGGCCGTCGCGCCCCCGGTCAGCAGCATGGCGCGGGCGTGCGCAAGGTACGGCGCCAGCGTGTCGGCAAAGTCGCTGGCAACCTGGGCGGGCGGCACCGTGCCGGCCTCGGTCGCCTGCAAAAGGGTCAACGGCGCGGCTGGGGCGGGCGGCGCCGATGGTCCGCCAGGGCCGGGGCGTCCTGCCGGGCAGCCCAGATAGCGCAGGTCAGCGCTGCTGGCCCGCAGCCGGGCCACCTGCGCGATGGTGATCGGATCGGTGGAGCCGACAGCAAAGCAGATCGGGCGGGGAAGCACCGGGGCCGACAGGGGCGGCGGCAGGTTCAGATGCCGCGCCATCGCCTGCGCCAGCCCCCGCGCGCCGACCAGCACCGTGTCGCCGGGTGTATCGGCAATTGCTGCCAGCATGTCGGCCTGCGTGTGTGTGTCCGGTATGATGGCGTTGGCCGCGACGGGCCCACGCGCCTGGTGCACCGGTATCGGGTCCGGCGCGCCGAACCCCTGCAGCGCGCCATCGCGC
>JBFHFG010000093.1:0-8473 GCA_041583815.1 Halovulum sp. | reverse complement strand
CGCCTTGGCCTGCCGAACCTGCGCCAGGCCGTTGATCTTCTCGAGCGCGTCCGGGGACACCACGGCATCCACGCCCAGCAGCGCGATCGCCTCGTCGCCCTTGGACGACCGCCCCAGCGCGAAGGTGGCGATGTTGATGCCCAGCTCGCCCAGCAGCGTGCCCAGCGCGCCGATGTACCCCGGCGTGTCGGTGTTCGCGGTGTAGAGCATGAACTCCGACGGCTCGGCTTCCAGGTTGATGCCCTTGATCTGCACGAAGCGCGGCTTGCCGTCCGAATAGATCGGTCCCGCGACCGCGCGGGTCTGCTTCTCGGTGGTCACGATCAGCGGCACGTACGAACCGAAAGCGCCCTGCGCATCCTTGCGCGTCTCGCTGATCCGGATGCCGCGCTCGCGCGCAACGATCGGGGCCGAGACCATGTTGACGCCGCCCTCGCCGACCAGCGGCAGCAGCATCGCCGCGGTCAGCGCCGAGGTCAGCGGCTTCAGGTTCAGTTCGCCCACCTGGCCGACATATTCGATCTCGATTTCCTGGATCGCATGCTCGGTCACCTGACCGGCAAAGCTGCCCAGGTTGCCGCACAGGTCGATCCAGGGTTTCAGGATCGGCGCTTCCTCGGCGGTCACCGACGGCGCGTTCAGCGCGTTGGCAATCGCACCCTTCATCAGGTAGTCCGACATCTGCTCGGCCACCTGCAGCGCCACGTTCTCCTGCGCTTCCGAGGTCGAAGCGCCCAGGTGCGGCGTGCAGACCACGTTCGGCAGGCCGAACAGCGGGTTCTCTTTCGCCGGCTCTTCGGCGAACACGTCGAAGGCGGCACCGGCAAGGCGGCCCGATTTCAGTGCCTCGGCGACGGCGGCCTCATCGACCAGCCCGCCACGGGCACAGTTGATCAGCCGTGCACCCGGCTTGATCTTCGCGATCATCTCGGCCGACAGGATGTTCGCGGTCTTCTCGGTCTTGGGCAGGTGCAGCGTGATGAAATCGGCGCGGCCCAGCATCTCGCCCAGGTCCTCGACCTTCTCGACGCCCATTTCCTTGGCGCGGTCCTGGCTCAGGAACGGGTCGAACGCGACCACTTTCATCTTCAGCCCCAGCGCGCGGCTTGCCACGACCGAACCGATGTTCCCGGCCCCGATCAACCCCAGCGTCTTACCGGTAATCTCGGAGCCCATGAACTTCGACTTCTCCCACTTGCCGGCCTGGGTCGAGGCGTCGGCGGCGGGGATCTGGCGGGCGACGGCGAACATCATCGCGATGGCATGCTCGGCGGTGGTGATCGAGTTGCCGAAGGGCGTGTTCATCACCACGATCCCTTTGGCCGAGGCGGCGGCGATATCGACGTTGTCCACCCCGATCCCGGCGCGGCCGATGACCTTCAGGTTGGTCGCCTTCTCCAGCAGCTCGGCGGTCGCCTTGGTGGCCGACCGGATCGCCAGACCATCATAGTCGCCGATCACTTCGGCCAGCTTTGCAGGGTCCTTCCCCAGATCCGGCTGGAAATCCACCTCGACGCCATTGTCGCGGAAAATCTGGACTGCGGCATCGGAAAGCTTGTCGGAAATCAGTACTTTAGGCATATCTTGTCATCCTGTGTGGCAAGGCTTGCCCGGGGCCGCGAACATGCGCGGCACCATCGGGCAGCCTAAACGGAAAGATCAGAGCGCGGCTTTGGCTTCTGCGAAGGCCCAGTCGAGCCAGGGCGTCAGCGCCTGTACATCGGCGGTCTCGACGGTCGCACCGCACCAGATCCGCAGACCGGCGGGGGCGTCGCGATAGCCGTTGATGTCATAGGCAGCCTCGGCCTTTTCCAGCAGCTTGACCATTGCCTTGGTGAACGCCTTCTGCCCGGCATCGTCCAGCGCGGCGATGTCCGGATCGACGATCTTCAGGCAGACCGAGGTGTTCGACCGCGCCGCCGGATCGGCGACAAGGTTCTCGACCCAGTCGGTCGCATCGACCCAGGCCTGCAGCGCCGCGAAGTTCGCATCCGCCCGTGCCTTGGTCGCGGCCACGCCGCCGATTTCCTCGATCCAGTCCAGCGCGTCGATGCAATCGGCCACGGCCAGCATCGACGGCGTGTTGATCGTCGCCCCCTGGAAGATGTCCTCGATCAGCTTGCCGCCCTTGGTCAGGCGGAAGATCTTGGGCAGCGGACGGCCCGCGTCGAAAGTCTCCAGCCGCTCGACGGCACGGGGGGACAGGATCAGCACGCCGTGGCCGCCCTCGCCGCCCATCACCTTCTGCCACGAGAAGGTCAGCACATCGACCTTGGCCCAGTCCACGTTCTGCGCGAACACGGCCGAGGTCGCATCGACGAAGGTCAGCCCCTCGCGATCCGCCGGGATCCAGTCGAAATTAGGAATGCGGGCACCCGAGGTGGTGCCGTTCTGCGTGAAGCACACATCGGCATCGGCACGGACCTGCGCGAAATCGGGCAGTTCGCCATAACCGGCCTCGATCACGCGGCAGTCGTCCAGCTTCAGCTGCTTGACCGCATCCGACGCCCAGCCGGCGCCGAAGCTTTCCCAGACCAGCATGTCGACCGGGCGCGCGCCCAGCATCGACCACATGGCCATTTCGAACGCGCCGGTGTCCGACGCGGGGACGATGCCCACGCGATGGCCTTCGGGCACGCCCAGCAGGGCGCCCATGCGATCGATCGCTTCCTTGATCTGCGCCTTGGCGCCAGCGGCGCGGTGCGACCGGCCCAGCCAGGCCTTCGCGGCGACGGTCTCGGCGGACCAGCCGGGGCGCTTGGGACAGGGACCGGAAGAAAATTCGGGACGTGCAGGCTTGTTGGTCGGCTGCACACGCGCAGGCGCTGCCTGCGTCGCTTCGGGGAGGCTCATGGACGGCTCCGTCGTCAGGGTGACATTGCTGAGCCCGCCACCGCTCACCCATAACCCGGTGACGTGCCCGCAGCCCGCTTACGCCTGCCCCGCCCCCCGGTCAAGACGGTTTGCGCTTTTCCACGTCCCGCGACAGGCGTAAGGGGGCCGGGGCAGGAAACAGGCGGAGCGGATATGAAACAGGACTGGATCAGCATCGGTTCTCTGGCACTTCTGACCGTGGTCTGGGGCTCGTCCTTCGCGTTGATCACCGTGGCGCTTCAGGGCTTCCCGCCGCTTGGCGTGGCGGTGTTCCGGGTGCTGTTCTCGGCCATATCACTGGCGATTCTGGCGCGAGTGCTGGGCCACCCCCTGCCCCGCGATCCCAAGGTCTGGCTGTGGTGCACCGCCATCGGCGTATCGTCGCTTCTGGTGCCGTTCTTCCTGATCGCCTGGGGCCAGCAGAGCGTTCCCAGCGCGTTGGCGTCGATCTACATCTCGGCCTCGCCGCTGTTTGTGCTGCTGCTGTCGCGGATGGTATTGGGCGAGCAGGTCAGTGCTCGCCGCTGGGCCGGGTTCGCCGTCGGCTTCGGGGGGATCGTGATGCTGACCGGCCCCGGCGCGCTGGCCCAGCTGGGCTCCGGCGATGTGCTGCCGCAGATCGCACTTCTGTGCGCGGCCGCGTGCTATGCGACCAGTTCGATCCTGATCCGGAAAATGCCCGAGATCCCGCCGATTCCCGCCAGCGCCGCAGCGCAGATCGCCGCCGGGGTCTTTGCCTTGCCGCTGCTGCCGATGGCGATGCCCGACGCGATGCCCGCGACCGGACCGCTGATTGCCATCGCCGTGCTGGGCGTGGTGCAGACCGGCCTTGCGCACATCCTGCGCTATTTCACGGTCAAACGCTCCGGCCCGGTGTTCATGTCCACCGTCGGCTACCTGATTCCCCTGTGGGCGACGCTGCTGGGCGTAAGCCTGCTGGACGAGACGCTGACCGGACCGCAGATGGCCGGATTCGCTTTGATCATCGGCGGGCTGGTGCTGGCGCGCAAACGCCAGCAGCGGGCGGTGGCGCCCGCCTGAAACCGGCCGATTTCGGCGTTTACGAAGCTTTTACAAAGTTTTCAGTTTGAATTTCATGGGCTTAAGGGGGTTTTCACTGTGAAATCCCCAATTTGCGCGATGAAATCCGCCCGACCGGACCGGGCTCAGCTTGCGCGGGCGATCTCGGCGGCGACGCCCTGCACGACCTCGGTCAGCAGCGCCTGGTCCTCGGCCTCGCCCATCACGCGCACCAGCGGTTCTGTGCCCGACTTGCGGATCAGCAGACGCCCGGTCCCGCGCAGCCGTGCCTCGGCCTCGGCGATGGCCTGCTTGACGGCCTCGGCCTCCAGCGGGGTCGCGCCGGGGGCGTAGCGGACGTTTTCCAGCAATTGCGGCACCGGCTCGAAAACCTGCGCCAGCGCGCTCGCGGGCTTGCCGCTCTCGACCATGGCCGACAGGAACTGAAGCCCGGCGATCAGACCGTCGCCGGTGGTGGCATAGTCGGTCATCACGACATGGCCCGACTGCTCCCCGCCCAGGTTGAAGCCGCCCGCCCGCATCGCCTCGACCACGTAGCGGTCGCCGACGGCGGTGCGTTCAAGGGTCAGCCCGCGCCCCTGCAGATAACGCTCCAGCCCCAGGTTAGACATCACGGTGGCAACCAGCGTGCCCTTCGCCAGCCGGTCCTGGTCAGCCCACAACCCGGCGATCAGCGCCATCAACTGATCCCCGTCGGCAATGCGCCCGGTCTCGTCGATGATCATCACCCGGTCGGCGTCACCGTCCAGCGCGATGCCAAGGTCCGCGCCATGCGCGACCACCGCTTCGGCTGCCGCCGCCGGCACGGTTGAGCCGCAGCCAAGGTTGATGTTGTACCCATTGGGAGACACGCCGATCGGCACCACCTCGGCGCCCAGTTCGTACAGAACCTCGGGCGCGGTGCGATAGGCGGCGCCGTGGGCACAGTCCACCACCACTTTCAGCCCGGTCAGCGACTGGCGGCGCGGAATCGTCGTCTTGGCAAACTCGACATAGCGGGACCGGTCGCCCTCGATCCGGCTGGCGCGGCCGATCTGCTCGGACGGAACCAGGTCGGGCTCGCCTTCAAGCAGTGCCTCGATCGCCTCTTCGGCCTCATCGGACAGCTTGTAGCCGTCGGGACCGAAGAACTTGATCCCGTTGTCCTGATAGGGGTTGTGCGAGGCCGAGATCATCACGCCAAGATCCGCCCGCATCGACCGGGTCAGCATGCCGACGGCGGGCGTAGGCACCGGCCCCAGCAGCAGCACGTCGGCGCCGACACTGGTCAGCCCGGCGGTCAGCGCATTCTCGATCATGTAGCCGGACCGGCGCGTATCCTTGCCGATCACCACCCGATGCCGGTGGTCGCCACTGCGGAAATAACACCCTGCCGCCACGCCAAGGCGCAGCGCCATTCCGGCGGTCATGGGATGCGTGTTGGCCGTGCCGCGCACGCCATCTGTGCCGAAAATCTTGCGGCCCATGGGCCCCTCCGTCGCCAGTCAGCCGGCCGCAGCCGGGATGCCGTGGCCTGGTTCGGGACGTCCTAGCACGGGGCGCACCCGGGTGCAGCCCCTGCGCGGCGTGAGGTCAGTTGCTCGCCTGCTGAACCGGACGGCGATAGAACAGGTGCCGGCCGATCTGCGCGGTGCGCGTCAGGCGGCGGGACCAGGACGGGTTGACCGCGGTGGTGTGGTAGTGCGTCGCGCCGCTGGTCAGCGCGCGGTCGCGGCCGTCGAGCATCAGGCGCGCGATCTTGCCCACCCGCTCATAGGCGGCGCGCTCGTCGAAGGTCTCGGGCTTGCCGTCGCAGCGGAACGAGAACTGGCAACCGTGGCGGCGCGACTCGCCCTGCGAGATCACCCCGCAGATCGAATCCGGGTACCGGCGGCTGTCGACGCGGTTCAGGATCACCTCGGCCACGGCCAGCTGCCCCTTCAGGGACTCGCCCCGCGCCTCGAAGTACAGCGCCTCGGCCAGGCAGGCCCATTCCGGCCCGCCTTCCGCCACCGGCATGTTGTCCAGCGTCTCGCGGTCGAACTCGCCGGGCTGGCGGTGGTCGAAGGTCAGGGTGACGCGGCGCGCCTCACCCGCCTGACGGGCGGCGGTCACGTCGATGATCGAAAGGTGGCGCGGCACGAACAGTCCCGACCGGGTCCGTTGCCGGGGCTGGCGCTGCGCAAAGGCGTCATGGGTGATGCCGCCGCGCGGCGCGGTCGCCAGCCCGGTCAGCATCTCGGTCTCGGCGGTATTGGCCAGCGTACGCTGCTGTTCCATCATCCCCGAGATCTGCGCATCCAGACGATTCACCGCCTCGGGCGGCTCGGCCACACGTTCGGCCAGGGCCGGCGCGGCAAGGCTGATCGTGAGGGCGGCGAACGTTCCGGCCAGAATATCCCGTGCCCGCCCCGAAGAGCGAACGAAGATCGTACCAAACATAACCACTCCCCACGCAACGATCCCGAAGGATTCAATCGATCCCGAAGGACTTACTCGTGATCCACGCGCATCTTGCTCCCCAGCGGTGCAGGCGGACGCAGACCCGGTTCTTGGGCGAACGAGGGTTTATTGTCGACTCGACGGAATGGAAATGAGGCGTCTGGCCGCAGGTGTTTCCGAAAGCGCAAGTGGATTTTCGTCAACTGAAGCAGGATTTTGTCCGACGTAGCTGCCACTACCGCATCGGCAGAAATCCGCTCATCCGGTGCTTTCGCGGCACCGGACAAACCCGCGTTATTTCAGGATGTTTCAGAATCGTCAGATTCGGCAGCGGCCAGAATTCCGGATTCCAGTTTCGGCACCGCCGAAGAGTCGCCTTCGGCTGCCGCGCCGCCCCCCGTACCGGACATCTCTGCCCCCGCGCCACGGTCGGTCAGGATCGTCGCTTGCGCCGCCGCCAGCCGGGCGATCGGCACCCGGAACGGCGAGCACGAGACATAGTCGAACCCCGCGACCTTGCAGAACCGGATCGATTCCGGGTCGCCGCCATGTTCCCCGCACAGACCCACTGTCAGGTCCGGCCGGACCGAGCGGCCGCGATTGGTGGCCAGCAGCAGCAACTCTCCGACGCCCTCGACGTCGAGCGAGTGGAACGGGTCCTCGGGGAATACGCCCTTGGCCACGTAGTCGCGCATGAACCGGCCGGCGTCGTCCCGGCTGAGCCCGTAGGTCATCTGCGTCAGATCGTTTGTGCCGAAGCTGAGAAACGCCGAAGAGCGCGCCAGATCTGCCGCCCGCAAGGCGCCGCGGGGTGTTTCGACCATCACGCCGATGCGATAGTCGATGCGCTGTCCGCGCTCGGCCGCGACGGCCGCGGCGACGCTGTCTACGCGCGCCTTCACCAGTTCCAGCTCGCGGTTGGCGGACACCAGCGGGATCATGATCTCGGGGATCACCTGGTTGTCGGCGGATTCGGCGACATTGTGCGCGGCCTCGAATATCGCGCGGGCCTGCATGTCATAGATCTCGGGCATGGTGATGCCCAGCCGGACCCCGCGCTTGCCCAGCATCGGGTTGAACTCGCGCAGGTCCTCGGCGCGGGCGATCACGTCCTCGACGGGCAGGCCCATCGCGCGCGCCAGCGCCGCCAGTTCCTCCTGTCCGTAAGGCAGGAATTCGTGCAGCGGCGGGTCCAGCAGGCGTATCGTCACCGGCAGCCCCTGCATGATCCCGAACAGCGCCTCGAAATCGGCGCGCTGCATCGGCAGCAGACGGTCCAGCGCCGCCTTCCGTTCGGTCACGTCCGAGGCGAGGATCATCTCGCGCATGACGTCGATGCGGTCGCCTTCGAAGAACATGTGCTCGGTCCGGCACAGGCCGATGCCATCGACCTTGAAGCGCCGCGCCAGCGCCGCGTCGGCGGGCGTGTCGGCATTGGCCCGGACCCCCAGGGTGCGCACCTCGTCCGCCCAGGTCATCAGCGTGTCGAACGCCTCGGACGGGACGGCGGGCAGCATCGCGGGGGTGCCGACCAGCGCCTCGCCCGCGGTGCCGTCGATGGTGATGCTGTCGCCT
This sequence comes from Halovulum sp., assembly GCA_041583815.1. Lineage (GTDB taxonomy): Bacteria > Pseudomonadota > Alphaproteobacteria > Rhodobacterales > Rhodobacteraceae > Halovulum. The sequence continues at coordinate 562 of JBFHFG010000093.1, read as the reverse complement.
GCCTCGAACACGCGCCCGTCTGAGGCGCTGAGCCGCCCCTTGCGCAGGTCCAGTTGCAGGTCGCTGGCGCCGACGACGCACGGCAGGCCAAGGCCGCGGGCGATGACGGCCGCGTGGCTGGTCATGCCGCCGCGCACGGTCAGCACGCCGACCGCGGCATGCATGCCGCGGATGTCCTCGGGGCTGGTCTCGATCCGCACGAGGATCGCGTCCTCGCCCTGGGCATGGACCGCCATCGCCGCCTCGGGCGAGAAGCAGATCTTGCCGGTCGCCGCCCCCGGGCTGGCAGGCAGGCCGGTGCCGAAGATGTCGCGACGCGCCGACGGGTCGATGCGCGGATGCAGGGTCTCGATCAGATTTCTCGGCTCGACCCGCAGCAGGGCCATCTCGCGGGTGATCGCGCCCCGCCCCACCAGGTCGACGGCGATCTGAACCGCCGCCGAGGGGCCACGGCGCACGGGTGTCGCATCGAGCAGCGACAGCGTGCCCGCCTCGACCGTGAAAGGCAGTTCGAACACGTCGCCCAGCGCGCAGGTCAGGGTCGTGGCATGTCGGCCCAGTG
>JBFHFG010000092.1:0-8505 GCA_041583815.1 Halovulum sp. | reverse complement strand
CGGGCGGCAGACCGGCGTATCGGTCAGTTATGACCGGCTGGTGCCGCCGCAGATGGGGCAGGGGTTCGATGCCGTGTTCGACGGCTGCGTGCGCGGCGGGTTCGACGGGATAAACGTGACCTACCCCTACAAGGAGCAGGTGGTGCGCCGTGTCGCCGTTAACGACCCGCTGGTGCGGGCGATCGGCGCGGTGAACACGGTGCTGTTCCGCCCCGGCGGGCCGCAGGGGTTCAACACTGACTACACCGGTTTTGTCGCCGCCTATCGCGCGGCGCGCGGGCAGGCCGCGCCGGGTATCTGCTGCCTTGTCGGCACCGGCGGGGTGGGACGTGCGCTGGCCTTTGCGCTGGTTGCCCTTGGCGCCGAGGAGATCCGGCTGGTGGATCTTGACGCCGCGCGGGCCGAGGCGCTGGCCGCCGATATCCACGCGGAGGCTGGCAGCGTCCGGGTGGTGACGCTGACCGACGCAGGCGCGGCGGCGCGGGGTGCCGCCGGCGTGCTGAACGGCACCCCGGTGGGGATGGTGGGCACGCCCGGTTCCCCGGTTCCGGCTGGGGCGCTGGTGGGGGCCGAGTGGGCGTTCGACGCGGTCTATACGCCGGTCGAGACGGGGTTCCTGGGCGACGCGCAGGCGGCGGGGGCGGCGATCATCTCGGGGTACGAGCTGTTCTTCTACCAGGGTGTCCACGCCTGGGATCATTTCGCGGGCCTGCCGCTGGACCGCGACGCGCTGCGCGCGGCATTGCTGGCCACGCCCGAGGAAGAGGGATGATCCCCGCCCTTGCCCCGGCCGGGACCGGGGCAGGGGGAAGCAGGGTTACAGCGCGCCGAGCTTGCGTTGCAGGGTCCGGCGCTGCGCCTCCATCGGGCTGGGGAAGCGGGGGCGGCCGATCTCGGCGAGTTCCAGCGCGTGTTCCGCCGAAAGTTGCTGCGTCATGAACCAGATCGCCCAGTTGAAATGGGACACGCTGGCCTCGGGGCTGGACAGGGCGTCGGCGGCCAGCCGGAGGGCGTCTGCCGTGTCCCCGGCGAAGGCGGCGATGACCGAGCGGGCCAGCCCCGCCTCGACCTGGTGCCGGGGCGAGGCGGCCAGCCTGTCGGCGACGGCCTTCGCCCGCTTCGGGCGGCCCCTGCGCGCCAGCAGTTCGACCAGTGGCACCGCACCGCTGAGCGCTGCGCCGGATGCGTCCATGCCGTGTTCCAGCAGGCGGGGCCGGTCCGGACCCGCGCCCTGGGCCAGTTCCTGCCAGACCTGCGGGCTGGTCCCCGGCGGCAGGGGAGCATGGCGCAGCGCGGCGATGCGGTCCTGCCGCCCGGCGCGGTGATAGAGGCCGATCAGTTCCGCGAACAGCCAGCCCGGCAGGTCCGTGGGATCGGCGGCGGCGGTTTCGAGATGCGTGATCAGCCCCTCGATGTCGCCCGCGCCCGTCAGCCGCTTGGCGGTGTTGATCGTGTCCAGCAGCGCGGGGTCCAGCCGGCTGGGCACCTGCCGCGCGGGGACGGCGGTGCCGTCGAAGATCCGGTCCATGCAGCGGGTCACGCCCTCGGTCGTGGATGACTTGATCAGCAGCGCATGGTGGGTGTCGAACGGGTAGGCGCGCACCGGCTGCGTCGACTGCATCGCCCACATCTCGGCGCAGTCGTGGCCGCTGAACGGGAACCGGCGCTGCGCCGAGATGACGTGGCATTCGGCCTCGACCGGGCCGACGGGGTGCTGGCGGAACTGCTGCATGAACCGGGCGAAGGGCGTGTTGTCCTGCCGCGCGGGCGGCGTGACCCAGACCGCCGGGCTGGTGCCGTCGATGGTGATCACCCTGGCGATCTTGACCGATTGCCGCACCGCCTGCGCCGCGAGATGCGCGCCGAGGATGCCGCCGAACGAGAACCCCGCCAGGATCGGGGGCCGCGCCGGGTCCAGCGTCGCGAGGTCATCCAGCATCGAGCGGAGCAGGGCGGCGAAATGGCCCTCCTCCGGTGCGGTGGTGGCGGGCGGCTCGAAGGTCATCGCGTAAAGCGGGTTGCGCGCGCCGAGGCGGCCGATGATGTCGATTGACCACGCCGCGCTGCCCATGGCCAGCGGCAGGATCACCACCGGCGCCAGCGCCGGGTCGCCCGCCCTGAGCTGCCGCAGGTGCCGCAGCCCCGTCGGCGCCCGCGAGGGGCTGAGCGAGACCATGTAGCGCAGCCGCCGCAGCGTCGGTTCCCCGGACAGGGCCGAGAAGTCGACCTCGACGCCGAACGCCTCTTCGACCTCGAGCATCATGCGCACCAGCGACAGCGAGGTGCCGCCGAGGGCATAGAAATCCTGGTCCTCGGGGATGTGCGTGCGTTTCAGTGTCCGTTGCCAGATCGCGGTCAGCGGATCGGCACTGGATTGGGGCGACCTCGGTGCCGCACCAGATGTCGTGTCGGGCGCGGCGCGGGGCAGGGCGGTCAGGTCGGCCTTGCCGTTGGCGGTCAGCGGGATCGCGTCGACGCGAACATAACGCGTCGGCTGCACCGGGCGGGGCAATTGCGTGGCCATGAACTGGCGCAGGTCACGCTCGGACACGGTGGCGCCGTCGATCACATCGTAATAGGCGGTGATCCCCACGGTCTGCGCCTGGCCGTCGGCCCGGTCGGGCAGCACCGCGGCGCGGCCCACGGAGGGGTGGCCCATCAGCGCGGATTCGATCTCGCTCGGTTCGATCCGGTAGCCGTGCAGCTTGAACTGGCTGTCGCGGCGGCCGAGGAATTCCAGCTGCCCGTCGCCGGTCCAGCGGACCCGGTCGCCCGAGCGGTAGAGCGTCAGCGTGCCGTCGCCCTCCAGCCCCAGGTCGCGGGCGGGAAGGTCCACGAAGCGCTGCGCCGACAGGTCGGGGCGGTTTTCGTACCCCGGTGTCAGGCCGGGGCCGCCGAGCAGCAGCTCGCCCGCGAAGCCGTCGGGCACCGGGCGCAGCGCGTCGGACAGCACCAGCGTGATGTTGTTCGGCAGCGGCCGCCCGATGGGGACGGTCGTGCCCGGCGCATCGGTGATCGGGTAGGCCGTGGTCAGTGCGCAGTTTTCCGTCGGGCCGTAGACGTTGAACAGGTTCAGGTCCGGGTGCGCGGCCAGCGCGGTGCGGCAGTGCGCGGCCGAGGCGGCCTCGCCGCCGATGCACAGGTGGGTGAGCGAGCCGAGGGCGGACACCTCGGTATCGACGATCATGTTGAACAGGCTGGTCGTCATGAACGAGGCCGTCGGGCGCAGGCGGCGCAGTTCGGCCGCCAGCCCGCCGTCGGCGAGGATCGGCTTTTCGCACAGCACCAGCGCCGCGCCGGTCAGCCAGGCGCCCCAGACCTCGATGAAGCTGCCGTCGAACCCCGAGGAGGCAAGCTGGATCATCCGGTCGCCGGGGCCCAGCGGCAGGTGTGGCACGTCGAGCGCCAGTCGGAGGATGCCCGCGTGCGGGACCGGGATGCTTTTCGGCTGGCCGGTCGTCCCTGAGGTGAACATCACGAAGCGTCCGCCCTCGGGCGAGGTTTCGGGCCGGGGCAGGGGGGAGCGGTCGAACCCGGCGGGCGTGTCGCCTGCGGGACGGGTCAGGCGGCGCGCGGGGTCGGGCGGAACCGCGAAGGCGGTGCCGGCGGGGGTCGCCAGCGCGGCGCAGCCGGATTCGCGCAGGATGTGGGCGACCCGCGCCTCGGGCAGGTCCGGGTCCACCGGGACCACCGACAGCCCCGCCTTGAGCGCGGCCAGCCAGCAGCGGAAGACGGCGGTGCCGCGCGGGGCCATGACCGCCAGCCGGTCGCCCGGCGTCAGCCCCTGCGCCAGCAGCCAGCGGGCCAGCGCGTTGGTGGCCGCGTCCAGTTCGGCATAGCTGAGGGCGGTGTCCGGGGTTTCCAGCGCGGTCGCCTGCGGGTGGCGGGCGGCGATGTCGGCGAACCGGTCGACGATGTCGCCCGGCGCGGCGGGCGGGGCCAGCGTGACCGAGCGGGCGGCCTGTGCGCGCGCCTGTTCGGGCGTGGTCAGGGCGATCTCGGCCAGGGGTAGGTCCGGGGTGCGGATCACCTGGTCGAGGATCAGCCGGTAGGCGGCGGCGAGGGTTTCCAACTGGGCGCGGTCGAAATGCCGGTTCTGACCTTCGAACGTGATCCGCACGCCCTGGGGCCCCGGTTGCAGCCCCAGCCGCAGGTTGCTGGACACCGCGCGCGCCGGGGCGGGCCGTTCGGCCACCGCCAGCGGCCCAGCGTCGGCCGAAAGGTCCGGCGCGTTGTAATAGCCGATGGTGGCGCGGCCCAGGTGGATCGGATCGCTGCGGTCCTGCTGCGCGGCCTGGACGCCGCCGTTCACGGCCCGGACCACGTCGGCAAAGGTCGTGTGTGCCGACAGGTCCAGCCCGACCTGGAGGTTGCGCACCAGCAGGCCGACGCAATCCTGCGCCCCGGCGATGAACCTGTCCGCTGCCGAGATCGACACCGCCAGCGCGGGCTGGTCGCAATAGCGGGCCAGCAGCAGGTGGTAGGCCGAGATGAAGAAGGTGAACGGCGTGCATGAATGCACCCGCGCCACCGCGGTCAGAGTGTGGAAATCCTGCGGCGGGAGCAGGGTTTCGGCAGTCTCGCCCAGCACTGCCTTGTGCGCGGGCAGGTCCTGCCGGGTGAGGGGCCAGTCGATCTGGGGCCAGTCAATTGGCGCGGGGTCGGCGGCGTCCCCGGTTCCGGTGGTGGCCTGCGCCAAGTAGTGGCGGAAGCTGCCGGGGTCGGGCAGGTCCGGCGCGTCGCCCGACCGGGCGCGATACAGCGCGAACAGGTCGCGGGCGAAGATGCGCCAGGTCCAGTCGTCGCAGATCAGGTGGTGCATGGCGACGGCCAGCACGTGCTGCTCCGGTGCGATCCGGAACAGGCGCGCCGACCACAGGCGGTCCCCGTCCACGGGCAGGTCCTGAAGGCTTTGCCGGTCGATGGCGGCGGCGACGCGGGCCAGCCGCTGGTCGCCGTCACCATTGCTGTCGTTGTCGTCGCCGTCCACGGTCTCGCAAGGCAGCGCGACCTCCATCCGGTCGGCAAAGACCGCGCGGGGCAGGCCCGCGCCCTGTGCGATCGTCATGCGCAGCGCGTCATGGCGGGCGACGAGCGTTTGCAACGCCTGCTCCAGCGCCGCGGGGTCGAGCGGGCCGGACAGGGTCCAGCTTCGCGTCACGGTCCCGACCGGGTGCCCCTTGTGCAGCGCCTGCGCCGCAAGCAGCGTCTGCTGCGCGGAGGAGACGGGCGTCGGGCCGGGCAACGCCGTGTCGGCGGCGCCGACCTCGGGCCTTGCGGCCTGGCGCAGCCGTTCGAGCAGGCGTTTGCCGCGGGTCGCGTCGGTCGGGAGGGTGGCGGTCAATCGAGGCTCCTTGGTTCGATGATGTCGATGAGGCCGGGGCCGGGGCGGGCGAGCACCTCGGCGGCGGCCTGCCAGTCGTCAACGGTTCCGACGCGCGATCCGGTGCCGCCGAAGGCGCGCATGATCGCTGCGTGGTCGGTGGCGGCGCTGTAGCTTACGGCGCGTCGGTCGGCCCCGGCCATCTGGCTGGCTTCGGACCCGATGCCGAAATTGTTGGCAACCAGTACTTTCACCGGCAGGTCATAGCGCAGCAGCGTTTCCAGGTCTGCCAGCGCCAGCCCAAGGCTGAAATCGCCGGTCAGGAGTATGGCCTGCGCGAACCGCCCGGAGCGGACCGCGCCGATGGCGTGGCCAAGGCCCGCCCCCAGATGACCCTCGATGCCGGGGGTGATGCGGGCCCAGTCCTGCGCGGGTTGCACCACGCGGCTTGCGAAAACCAGCGCGCTGCTGCCGTCGACCACGAACGCGGCCTGCGGCGGGAAGGCGTCGGCCAGTGTCCGCAGGACATGGTCCACCAGCGTCGCGGGCGTGCGCTGGCGCGGGGTCGCAAGCGGGGCAGGGCGGGTGTCGGGCGTGCTGTCGGGCAGATGGTCCAGCAGGCGGGACAGGGTGTCGCCGATGTCGCCCGTGACCGACAGGTCGGGCTGGCGTGCCTCGGGCGGGCCGTGGCGATGGCAAAGCTGCACGATCCGTGCCGAGGGCGGGATCGCGGCACCGAAGCGCAGCGCCCAGTCCAGATGGGCGCCGACCAGCAGCACGGCATCCGCCCCGGCAAGTGTGTGGTGCGCGAGGTCTTGCGGCACGACGTCGAGACCCGTGCCGCCGAAGCCGCCGGTCAGGCCCGTCGGGCACAGCGGCGCGTTCAGCCGGGCCCCAAGGGTGGCCAGCATGGCGGTGGGGACCGACCATCGCGCCATGTGGCCGACAACCACGACGGGGCGCTGCGCGGCACCCAGCAGGTCGATGGCGGGGGCCAGCCATTCGGGGGGTTCGGTACGGGGCGGCCCGGCCGGGGATGGAGATGGCGCGGGATCGGGGATGCTGCTGTCTAGGACGGCCCGGTCGATCTCGACCACGGCGGCGCCGAAGGCCGGTTTCAGAAAGGCGCGCAGGGCGGTTTGCAGGCCGTCCGCCAGGTGCCCGGGCGCGGTGATCCGCACGCAGGTCGCGCCCGGAACGCCTGCCGGGTCGACCGCGCCGCCCTGAAACGCGCCGCGCCCGGCCTCGGGCGCGGGTTCTGCGGGGGCCAGCAGCAGGATCGGCGTGCCGTGCGCCTGCACAGCCGCCATCGCCGCCAGCGCGTTCTTCACCGCCGGCCCGCGCGAGACGGCGACCATGCTGGCGGGGGCGCCAAGCGCCAGGCTGTCCGCCGCCGAGGCGAAGACCGCCGTGGCCTGGGTGCGGCATGAACAGATTGTCACCCCGGCCTGTTCCATCGCGCGCAGCAGCCCGTAGATCAGGTCGCCCGGCACGGTGTAGACGCGTCGGATCCCGGCCTGCACCAGCATCCGGGCGACGACCTGGCAGGCGTCCGGCGCGGCGATGGTCGGGCGGGTGGTCATGCGGGCGGTACGGATGGGTCCGGCGGCGCGTCTGGTGGCGCATCCATCAGGGCCTCGATCCGGTCGCGGACCCGGCCGCCGTCGATCGTCTCGATATGGCTGGCAAGCTCGGCGGGGGTGGAATAGCGGAACAGCATCTCGGGCGAGATCGCGGTGCCGAGCAGGATGTTGAGCTGGGTGATCAGCCCGGTCCCCGACAGCGAGTCCCCGCCTGCAAGGAAGAAATCGGCGTGGCGGCCCGCCGGACGTTCCAGCACCTCTTCGAACAGGGCCGAGACCATTTCCTCGGTGGGCGAGTGGGGTTGCTCGAACCCGTCCTGCAGCGCGTCGCCGACAAGATGGTGCATGTCCAGCCGCCGGGGCTTGCCGGTGGGGCCCTTGGGGATCTCGTCCAGCAGCAGGATCCGGCTGGGCACCTTGTAGTCCGAGATCACGTCCAGAAGCCGGGCGCGCAGTTGCCGGGGGTCGCAGGCGGCGTCGGGCGCGATCACCACGGCGGCGGCCACGTCCTGTTCCAGCGTCGGGTGCGGCACGCCGAAGGCGATCGCATCGATGACGCCGGGTTGGGCCAGCAGCGCATCCTCGACCTCCAGCGGCGAGATCTGGGCCCCGCCGCGCTTGATCATCTCTTTCGCCCGTCCGACCAGGGTAAGCGTGCCATCGGGGTTCAGCCGCCCCAAGTCGCCGGTGCGCATCCAGCCGTCGACGAAGGTCGCTGCATCCGCCGCAGGGTTGTCGACATAGCCGTCGATGACGGTGTCGCTGCGGACCGCAACCTCGCCGGTTCCGCCCTGTGCCAGTGGCGAGCCGTCGGCGGCCTGGATACGCAGCGTGCCGGACGGGGGGATGCCGACATTGCCGTGCGACGCCGGGACGGCGGGGCTTTGGGAGCTCATCTGGTGGGTCGCCTCGGTCATGCCGTAGGCCTCGACCACGGGGCAGCCGAAGGTCTGGGCCAGCCCGGCGCGGACCTCTTTCTGCATCGCGGACGAGGACGAGCGGATCAGACGGAAGCGGCAGGCGGCGGCCAGGTCGGGGTGGTTGCGCGCGGCCTGGAGGATCGCCCGGTGCAGGGTCGGCACGGCGGTGTACCAGCTGGCGCCGTGGCGGGCGGCCAGGTCCAGCAGGCGGTGCGGGTCGCGACCGCCCGCGATCACGACCCCTGCGCCGGACAGCAGTGGCGCCAGCAGCCCGGCGACTAGGCCGTGGATGTGGTGCAGGGGCATGATCTCGATGCTTGTATCGGCGGGGCCAAGGGCCAGCGTGGTGGCGACGTTCCGCGCGCCCCCGGCCAGCCGGGCGGCATTCAGCGCGACCATTTTCGGTGTGCCCGTCGTGCCCGAGGTGGTCAGCACAACGCCCCGGCCCGCGATCCGGCGGTGGTCGGTTGCAAGCTCTCCGCTCGCATGGGCGAAGCGGAGGCTGCCGTCGGGCTGCGGATCGGCCCGGAGGACCGCAACGCCACGGGCGGCGGCGGCCCGCGCGCTGTCCGAGCCGGTGTCGGTGGTGACGACGGCGGCGGGGTTCACCAGCCGCAGCAGGCCGTCGAGTTCGGCGTCGGTGGCATGGGCCGGGATCGGGAACACCGCGGTATGCGCG